>NZ_JBFGYC010000193.1:0-6604 GCF_041587635.1 Pontibacterium sp.
GCTTGGATAACCAGAGTTTGCGCGAGGTCACTGATCAGGTTGTGGATCAGTTGCGCCAGCGTCAATTGAATAACCGTCGGGAGGGGCGTTAATGAAACCTTCTAGTATGATTGCGCTGATTGTTCTGATTGTTGCGGTGTTTGTTGGTTATAGCTCTGTATACATTGTGAAGGAAACCGAGCGCGGCGTATTGCTGAAGTTCGGTGAGGTGGTGAATGCAGATCTGGAGCCAGGCTTGCATTTTCGTTTTCCGATTGTGAACAATGTACGTCTGTTTGACGGTCGAGTGTTAACACTGGATGCAGCGCCGCAGTCGTATCTGACACTTGAGAAAAAGAGTCTGGAAGTAGATTCTTTTGTTAAGTGGAAGATTGATAATGTTCAGAAGTTCTATACCGCAACCTCCGGTGATGAGTTTCGGGCTGCCAAGCTTCTGTCTGACCGAGTAGATACTGGTCTGCGTAACCAGTTTGGTGAGCGAACAGTGACTGAAGTGGTTTCCGGTGAGCGTGAGCAGTTGATGAAGGAGTTGACTGAGAGCCTGAGCAAAATTGCTGAAGATGAGTTCGGCATCGAGGTGATCGATGTGCGTGTGAAGCGTATCGATTTGCCACCTGCCGTATCTGAATCTGTGTATCAGCGTATGCGTACCGAGCGTGAGCGTGAAGCAAGTGAATTGCGTGCGCGAGGTAAAGAGCTGGCGGAAGGTATTCGCGCAGACGCAGATCGTCAGAAGACGGTTGTCGAGGCGGAAGCGTACCGAGAGTCTGAATGGATTCGAGGTGAAGGTGATGCCACTGCAGCGAGTGTGTATGCAAATGCTTATCAGCAGAACCCTGAATTCTACTCTTTCCATCGTAGTCTGCAGGCATACCGCAAATCGTTCACCGGCAGTGGTGATATGATGGTGTTGAAGCCGGATAGTGATTTCTTCAAGTACCTATCTGAGCCGCAGGCGCCAGCAGCTGCCCAGTAGCTGAAAGTGGTAACAAAAAACACGTAATCGGGACTCCAATAGTCGCGATTACGTGGTAATATACGTCAACCGGGTTTTAGCCCGGTTTTTTTGTGTTAGTGGGGTTTCGAAACCTGGCGGACTGCCTATGTCATCGGATTTTTTGCATCAGTTAGCGATTGGTTTTTGTCTGATGCTGGTATTGGAGGGGATTATTCCTTTTCTCTATCCTCAGCGATGGCGTAACTTAGTACAGCAGTTGGCACTTGTGGATAACCGAACCCTGAGAATCATGGGCTTAGTGAGTATGTTGCTGGGTACCTTGATTCTGTATTTGATCAATTAATATCGATTTATATATCTGTTGGAGTACTGCATGGCGTTGGCAGATCGTTGGCTCTTACCGGAAGGTGTAAAAGAGATCCTTCCGCCGGAAGCGAGCCAGATCGAGGCGATGCGTCGCCGTTTGCTTGATCTGTTCGAGAGTTGGGGATACGACCTGGTGCTGCCTCCTTTGATGGAGCACTTGGATGCACTGCTTACAGGTGTAGGCGGTGAGCTTGACCTCAATACCTTTAAGCTGACTGATCAGTTGAGCGGTCATACCTTGGGTATTCGTGCAGATATTACTCCGCAGGTTGCTCGTATTGATGCACACCGCATGCGTAATGAAGGTGCGAGTCGTCTTTGCTACTGCGGCTCTGTATTGCATGCTCGCTCTACCCAGCCACTGGCTTCACGTAATCCGTTGCAGATCGGTGCCGAGTTGTTCGGTCATGCGGGTCTGGATAGTGATGTAGAAGTTATCGCGCTGATGATTGCGACCTTGCACAAAGCGGGTGCTGATCAAGAGTTGAGTTTAGACCTCGGTCATGTGGGTATATTCCGTGGTCTGATGGTTGATGCGGGTATGACATCCGCGCAGCAAAATGAATATCAGGGCATGCTTCAGCGTAAGGCGCTGCCTGAGATCGAGCGTTTTCTGAAGACGTTGGATGTCGATGCGCGTGTGTTGGAGTTGCTGGCCGAACTGCCTCGTTTGCACGGTGGTATTGAGGTGTTGGCAAAAGCTAAAGTGCTATTTTCTGATGCTTTAGAAGATGTACTGGATGCGATTGCTTATCTGGAAGAGCTGGCGCAACGTGTTGCTAAGCGCTTCCCTGAATTAGATTTGTACTTTGATCTGAGTGAGTTGCGTGGGTATAACTACCACACAGGTGTTGTATTTGCGGCATACACTCCGGCGTATGGGCAAGCACTGGCGAAAGGCGGTCGTTATGATGATATCGGTCGTGACTTCGGTCGTGCGCGTCCGGCAACAGGTTTTAGCGCAGATCTGAAGACTTTGGTTGATCTAGCGTCTATGCAGGTTGCTCAAGTATCTTTGGTTACTGCTCCTGCGGGAGAAGATGCTGCGCTACTAGAAAAGATTAACGAATTGCGTGCGCAAGGCGTGCGGGTGATTCAAGCATTGTCTGGTGATAATCAGGCGGTGAAAAGCAGTGCCGAATTGGTGCTGGAAAATGGTGAGTGGACCGTCAAAGGTCTGTAACCTCGTATTGATAAATGACTAATCTCAAGAAGGCAACAATGGGTAGAAACGTCGTTGTTCTGGGTACCCAGTGGGGTGATGAAGGTAAAGGCAAGATCGTTGATCTGCTGACTGATCAGGCTGCAGCTGTAGCGCGCTTTCAAGGCGGGCACAATGCAGGCCACACACTGGTTATCAATGGGGAAAAGACTGTACTGCATCTTATCCCGTCCGGTATTTTGCGTGAAAACGTAACATGTTTGATCGGTAACGGCGTCGTTCTGTCGCCTGAAGCATTGCTGAAAGAGATTCGTGGTCTGGAAGAAGCGAATGTTCCTGTACGTGAGCGTTTGCGTCTAAGTCCAGCATGTCCGTTGATCCTGCCATATCACGTTGCACTGGATCAGGCACGTGAGAAGGCTCGTGGTAAAACCAAGATCGGTACCACTGGTCGTGGTATTGGGCCAGCGTACGAAGATAAAGTTGCGCGCCGTGGTTTGCGTTTAGGTGACCTGATGGACACCGAGCGTTTTGCTGCGAAGCTGAAAGAAGTGATGGAATATCATAACTTCCAGTTGGAGCATTTCTACAAAGTAGAAGCGGTTGACTACGATGCAGTGCTTAAAGAAGCGCTGGAGATGGGTGAGCAGTTGCGTCCGATGGTCGCTGATGTGACCGCTATGCTGCATGATCTGCGTAAAGCAGGTGAGAGTATCATGTTCGAAGGCGCGCAGGGTTCTCTGCTGGATATCGATCATGGTACTTATCCATATGTAACATCCTCCAATACTACGGCGGGTGGTACGTCTACCGGTAGTGGTTTTGGCCCTCTGTACCTGGATTATATTCTGGGTATCACTAAAGCTTATACCACGCGTGTAGGTGGTGGTCCGTTCCCGACTGAGCTTGATTGCGAAGTGGGGCAGCGTCTGGCTGAGCGTGGTCACGAATTCGGTTCAACGACCGGTCGTGCTCGTCGTTGTGGTTGGTTTGATGCGGTAGCGTTGAAGCACGCAATTCAGGTTAACTCGATTTCTGGTATCTGTCTGACTAAGTTGGATGTACTAGACGGTCTGGAAACGATTAAGATTTGCACCGGCTATAAAGACGCGCAGGGCAATGATGTTTTGACTTTGACTGGTAGTGAAGACTACGAAGCGATTGAGCCGGTTTATGAAGAGCTGAGTGGCTGGTCAGGTACGACAGTTGGTGCTCAATCTATCGATGATCTTCCTCAGGAAGCGCGTGATTACATCAAGCGTCTGGAAGTACTGATTGAAGCGCCGATCGATATTGTTTCTACGGGTCCTGACCGCGTTGAAACAATCGTGCTACGTAATCCATACGATGCATAATTGGGGCCGATAAAGCTCCGAAAAAGCCTGGCATTTGCCGGGCTTTTTTGTGTCTTGGTGCGGGGAAGGCTTCAGGCATAAAAAAACCGGCAGTCGCCGGTTTTTTTATGTGATACTTTGCTTACTGCATATCGGGAGTGAGCGCTGGGCGCAGTCCCTGCAGGATAGCCTTAAACATTTTGGGGTTGCCGGCTACAACGTGTCCGTTTTCACGATATTTGTTGGTGCCAAAGCAGTCTGCGACTAAGCCGCCTGCTTCCTGTAGTAACAGGGTGCCAGCTTCTACTTCGCTTTCGTGCAATCCAAGCTGGAAAAAGCCATCCAGGCGACCGGCAGCTGTATAGGCAAGGTTAAGCACAGCGGATCCACCGTTGTATAATGTTCCGCCAGCCAGTGTCACGTTCTTCACCATTGCCTGGTGGGCATTGAAATACGGTTTGTCGCTGGTGCGGTTGAAGAAGCCGGAGCCAATCAGTGAGCCGTCCAGGCTTTTGCGATTACTAACGCGCAGGCGTCGACCATTTAACTGTGCGCCCCTGCCCCGGCTGGCTGTGAACTCTTCACCAATCAATGGGTTGAGAATGATGGCGTGTTCGATTCGCTCGTTCTGGTAGCCAGTAATGCTCAGTGCAAAGGCTGGCAGACCGTTGGAGAAGTTTGACAGGCTGTCGATTGGATTGACGTGCCAGCAGAAGCTAGGTCCTTCTTTTAGTGGCTCGTGCGTACCGCTGTGCTCACAAATGATTTTGTGGTTCGGGTAGGCTTTCTGAATCGTAGTAACGACAGTTGACTCGGCCTGTTTGCAGGTCTCGCTTAGGAATTTAGCGACATCTTTGTCTTCGGATTTGATCAAATCGAGACGTTCAATGGAGCGCGCGATCTGTTCACCTGCGATACGGGCTGCGCGCAGGGCAATGTTAACCATGGGTTGCATGCGTTTAGAACCTACAAACTGTTAGAGAGCGGAAAACGTCAATTATAACCGAGCTTGGCCGATGGCTGAACAGTTGAATGGGTCTCTGTTAAAATATTGCGCTTTAGATTGCCGGTTTGGGAATAGATATGTTGGAAAAGGTACGTATAGTTCTGGTCAATACCACTCATCCGGGCAATATCGGTGGTGTGGCCAGGGCGATGAAGAATATGGGTCTTGACGATCTTTGCCTGGTATCTCCAAAGGAGTTTCCGAGTGAAGTGGCTGATGCCCGTGCTTCGGGAGCATTAGATATTTTGGAGAACGCTCGTGTTGTGTCTGGATTGGAAGAGGCGTTAGCGGATTGTCAGCTGGCTGTTGGTACGAGTGCCCGCGAGCGTCATATCCCATGGCCATTAGTTAATCCTCGAGAGATGGCGTCCATCGTTGTGCCTTCACCGCAAAAAACGGCGATTGTGTTTGGTCGGGAGGATCGAGGGCTGACTAATGAGGAGCTTCAGCTATGTCATCATCACGTGAATATTCCATCCGTCGAGGGATTTAGCTCCCTGAATATAGCGGCGGCTGTGCAGGTAATTGCCTACGAGCTGCGAATGGAGCAATTGAAATTGGAAGCTGATCAGGAGGGGGGAGGGGATCGTCCATCCTGGGGTACAGATTGGGATATTGAATTGGCGGATCATGCTGAGCTGGAACGCTTGTTTGATCATCTTGAGGAAACGCTGATAAAAATTGAATTCCTCGATCCTAAAAATCCACGTCAGTTGATGCCGCGGATGCGACGGCTGCTAATGCGTGCGGTGCCGGATAAAGTTGAGGTAAATGTGCTAAGGGGTGTGTTGAAGGCGATGCAGAAAAAGCTGCCTGGGCAGGGGGGAGAGTGAATCTGTCCAGAGATCCTTTAAACGTGTTAAAATAATGCCCCTTTTTATTTGAATTATCCGACAAAATTAGTCAAGCTAATAGTTGATTGATTTAGTCGGGTATTGCATAATCAGCTCACACTCGCCGACAGGTTGCGATGGAAGACTATTATGCGATTAACAACTAAAGGGCGCTACGCCGTTACTGCAATGCTGGATTTGGCTTTACATGAAGGTAAAGGACCAATCAGTCTTGCTGATATTTCTGAGAGGCAGGGGATTTCACTGTCCTACCTTGAGCAGCTTTTTGCGAAACTGCGCCGCAATGAATTGGTACGCAGTGTTCGCGGCCCCGGCGGCGGTTATCAGTTAAATCGTGAACCTGCCGGTATTAATGTGGCAGAAGTCATTGATGCGGTCAATGAATCAGTTGATGCAACAGGCTGCAAGCATACTGGGAACTGCCAAGGTGGAGAGGTCTGCCTGACACATCATTTGTGGTGTGACCTCAGCACTCAAATCCATGGGTTTCTGAGTGATATCACTCTCGCGAGCCTGGTGGAGCGCAGAGATGTGAAAGATGTAGCTGAGCGGCAGGATCGTCGTCAGTTAAATAATATGATTGTAGGCTCCGATTCTCGCCCGGCAGAAGCTGGCGAAGCGGTAGTTTAGAGGGGAAGGCTCGGAGAGCAGAATGAATAAGCTTATTTATCTGGATTACTCAGCAACTACACCGGTTGATCCGCGTGTTGCTGAGAAAATGACTGCGTGTCTGACGCTGGATGGTAACTTCGGTAACCCTGCGTCTCGTTCACACGCTTTTGGCTGGAAGGCTGAAGAAGCCGTAGAGAATGCTCGTCGTCAGGTCGCTGATCTGATTGCCGCTGACCCTCGAGAGATTGTATGGACTTCCGGTGCGACTGAGTCTGATAACCTGGCCATTAAAGGTGCTGCGCATTTCTATCA
>NZ_JBFGYC010000194.1:0-6582 GCF_041587635.1 Pontibacterium sp.
GGGATAGGCGTGTACCGCGACCATAAAGGCCGCACACCGATTCTGAAGGCGGTTAAGCAAGCAGAGGCACATTTACTCAAACACGAACACAGCAAAGCGTATCTTGGACCCGCCGGTGATCCCAAATTTAACGCGTCAGTGACTAACCTTCTATTTGCCGATCAACTGACTCGGGAGCCAGAACTACCTGAAACGCTCTGCACCCTGCAAACACCAGGCGGTACCGGCGCGCTCCGTGTTGCTGGTGATCTAATCGCACACGCCAATCCGCATGCGACACTCTGGCTTTCCAATCCACCATGGGTAACACACCGACCCATTTTTAGCTCAGCAGGACTCCAGCTGGGCTACTACCGCTATTTTGATCCCATCAAACGCGGTCTTAATTTCGAAGGAATGAAAGAGGATCTGCGCGATGCAGCACCCGGAGATGTTGTGGTCATCCAGGTCGCGGGCCATAACCCTTGCGGCTGTGACCTGAATTTGCAGCAATGGGAGGAGCTGTCCACCCTGATGCTTGATCTGAACCTGACACCCCTGCTGGACCTGGCTTATCACGGGCTATGTACAGGTTTAGAAAGTGATTTGCTGGGCCTCCGCGTGATTCAACGTCATCATAAAGAGTGGTTACTCACCTACTCAGCATCCAAGACGTTTGGCATTTACTTCGAACGTACCGGTGCGCTGATCATTCGCTGCAAAGACAAGACAATCACTCAGGATGTACGGCAGGAAGCACTGAATCTGATCTGCGGAAACTACTACATGCCACCGGGACATGGTGCGTCGATCGTCACCACGATTCTGGAAAGCGAAGAGCTGAACCAGCAATGGTGCAAAGAACTGAACAAAGCCCGGTTACGCATCAGTGATTGCCGCAAGCTACTCACAGATTCCCTTAACGGAACCACTGCATGGCACTATCGTTTTTTAAATCATCAGAGAGGGATGTTCAGTTATTTGGGCCTGTCAGAGGCACAATTATCAGCACTACGTGAGCAATATTCGTTATACATCGGCACGGGTGGACGCATCAACGTAGCGGGGATAAACGAGAAAAATGTAGGACGGGTCTGTGAAGCCTTAAAAGCAGTTCAGCGCTAAACCGGAGGCTAAAGGACGGGCGTTACATTCCCGTCACTTCTTTCACAAAAGGGATGGTGACTTTACGCTTTGCGCTCAGAGACGCCTGATCAAGCTTGTCCAAAAGGTCGAACAGATCACGCATCTCATGACTGGAATGGGAAAACAGGAACTTCACCACATCGTCTGTCAATTCAATACCCCGGGCGGCGGCACGTTTCACAAATACATCGCGACGATATTCATCCGCAAGGGAGTGAATCTGACACGTGATTCCCCAATTGAGCCGGGATTCGAGATCAGGCAGTTTTACCCCCAGCTGTTTTGGCGCTCCAACAGCAGCCATTACTAAGTGGTGGTTTTCCTGACGCATTCGATTAAAGAAATGAAACAGCCCCTCTTCCCACTTTGCGTCACCTATAACCGCCTGAACGTTATCCAGACAGACCAGGTCAAGGCGCTCCATTCCCGCCAAAACAGCTGGCCCCATTAGCTCTAGCTCATCGAGCGGCAAATAGGCAGCACTGCGCTTCAAGTCCTGAGCTTTATAGTAGGACGCTTGCAGAAGATGGGTGCAACCAACACCTTCATCTCCCCAGATATAGAGAAACGGTTCCCCTTCGCCACGCGCAGCAGACTTTAGCGTGGCACAAGCCAGCTCGTTGCCCTGTGGATCGTAGTTTTCAAACCGCGCATCGTCACGCAGGCTGACACTTAAAGGGATCTGAAACGGAATATGACTGTTCATTTATGAGATCGAACTATCCTCGGGCTTCTCATGGGTATAAAGACTGCTTCCTTTATAACCTTCATGCAGATGGCGTAGCAACACCATAATCACTGCGGCCACCGGCAAAGCCAGCAACACACCCACAAACCCAAACAACTGCCCCCCTGCCATAATGGCAAAGATAACAGCAACCGGATGTAAACCAATTTTATCACCAACCAGCAACGGTGTAAGCAACATCCCTTCAAGCGCCTGCCCAATGGCAAACACCAGTCCAACCCACAGCAATACCGTTGGGTCGCTAAACTGAATCAGGGCTGCAATCACCGCAGCAGCGATACCGATTATAAACCCCATATAGGGAACGATACTCGCGAGGCCCGCCAGCATACCAATAAGCAGCGCGAGATCAAGCCCTACAATCCAAAGACCTATTGCATACACTACGCCAAGCGCAAACATCACCAGCAGCTGGCCCTTCATAAAGGCCCCCAGCACTTCATCGCATTCGTTCGCCCACAGCGATACTCTGGGTTCAACATTACGCGGCAAAAGACGCTGAATTTTATCCATCATGACATCCCAGTCTCGAAGCAGATAAAAGGTAACTACCGGAATCAGTACCAAATTAGCCACCCAGCCCGCCAGCGCCAAACCCGAACGAGTAATACCTGCGGCGATCTGAGCCATGATATCCCCGGTCTTTTGCCAATCCTTCAGAATCAGTTGTTTGAGCATATTCATGTCGATAGCCGCGGGATCAATCCCCAGATTCACCTGTAGCCAAGGCAAAAACCGGTTTTCAACAAGCTGAAAGACTTCGGGAATTTGCTGCACCAGCACCTGAATCTGGCGACCTAAGTTAGGCAGAAACAACAAGAAAACTGCGGTCATCAACACTGTCAGAAAAGCAAATACAATCACAACGGACGTGGTACGCGAGCAGCCCCAATTTTCCAGACGATCCGCCATCGGGTCACACAGGTATGCGAGCAGCGCACCAGCCAGAAATGGCGTCAGTATCGGAGCCAACAGATAAACGCTGCCACAAAGGACAAGCGATACCACCAGAAAAAACCAACGTTGTGATCCGGTTAGCATGCTTCTACCTCAACCAGCGATAGTTCAGTGTCAGACCTGTCAGATCCTGCCCGACACTCTCGGTCGGCACCAACTGCGGCTGCAAACCAAGTGCATGTTCAAACTGCTCAAGGTTTCCGTCCAGCTCAACCATCAGCTCTAGCGTGTTTTCCTGCATCATTACGGTGTGTACCGCCGTCACCGCAGTAATCGACTTCATATAATCAACGATATCAATATAGTCCGACAGTGTGTTTACGCTACTGATCCGCACTGCCAGCCCTTCCAACCGATAACTGAAACCACTGCCTTTTAGTGCCGCAAACAGTTTATCTGCGGTCTGATCCATGACCTCAGGAATTTCACTGTTTAACGATCCATTACCAGAGAACCGTTCGGGCTTGCCTCCTTGTAACAGCAACCACTCATAGCGCCAGTTACCCGAAGAGGTTTGTATCATGCGCCCCGCCAGCACCGCATCCGCACGGTAGCGTGCAGACGCATCCTGGATGGAAGAATCAAACAACCCCCAGAGGTCACTCACTGGCAACGCACGCTGATCTGAAAGATCTAACAAAGGAAGTCTCAAAGGCAATCCACGTTTCTCCGCTGCGGCCTTCACTTTGTCATAGATATAACCATCGGGAGAAACGTAATCTCTCTGCCCACGCTGCTGCGCAGCCAGCCAAACAATCAGAGAAGGTCGCAATGCGCCTAAAGGGCGCTCACCTGCAGCCTCCAACATTTGATCGACGGCACGCGAATCAAAATCCAGTCTGAGTATATAGGCAACTTTAGCTTGCCCGTCAGGCTCAATCGCTTGCTGTGCTGCACGGTAACCGAACTGCTGCAGCATACGTTTTGCACTGCGTGTTTGCTCCAGAATGACCGGTTTAGAAAGCACATCACGATTACCGGCGACTTTAACCAGCACATCCTGCAATCCCTGACGTACCTGTTTTAGAGATGGTTCACCGAACTGTCGGGAGACCAACTGCTCACTGCTATAGAGTTCTTCCGAGGCCTCTGCCACTGAAATTGGGCTAATAATGACCAGAAGAAAAAGGAAAAAGACACGAATACTATCCATGAACCGGCTCAAATCACGCGAATCGACTAATTTCGGGCCTAAACTTTATCACATCATGGCCCGGCTACCATCAAGCTGATAGAATACACGCGAAAATTTATCTCCAATTGTCCTCACGCAGGTGAAAGGTTTACTACTCCATGTCTACCGGTTCTGACAACACTTCTCTGAGCTATAAAGATGCTGGCGTTGATATCGACGCTGGTAACGCCCTGATTGATCGTATTAAAGGTGTTGCGAAAAGCACTGCACGCCCTGAAGTTATGGGCGGCCTAGGTGGTTTTGGCGCACTATGCCGCATCCCACAGGGTTATAAAAAGCCGGTACTGGTTTCCGGTACAGACGGCGTAGGAACTAAGCTTCGTCTGGCAATGGATCTGCAGAAACATGACACTATCGGTATCGATCTGGTAGCGATGTGTGTAAATGATCTGATTGTTGCAGGTGCTGAGCCTCTGTTCTTCCTTGATTACTACGCAACCGGTGCACTGAACATCGATACTGCGGCAGACGTTGTTACCGGCATCGGTAAAGGCTGCGAGCTGGCAGGTGCTGCACTGGTCGGTGGTGAAACCGCTGAAATGCCGGGCATGTATGAAGGTGAAGATTACGACCTGGCAGGTTTCTGTACTGGCGTTGTTGAAGAAGATGACATCATCGACGGCTCCAACGTTAAGGTCGGCGACACCCTGATTGGCCTGGCTTCTTCCGGCCCTCACTCCAACGGCTACTCTCTGATCCGTAAGATCATCGAAGTACGCGGCGCAGACCTGAACGAAACCATCGACGGCAAGCCTCTGGCTGACGCTTTGATGGAGCCAACCCGCATCTACGTGAAGTCTCTGCTGAAACTGATCAAAGAAAGCCAGGTTAATGCACTGTCTCACATTACCGGTGGCGGCCTGCTGGAAAACATCCCACGCGTTCTGCCTGAAAGCGCTAAAGCAGTTATCGATCTGGATTCATGGCAGCTGCCAGGCGTATTCCAGTGGCTGCAGGCTCAAGGCAATGTAGAGAAAACCGAAATGTACCGCACCTTTAACTGCGGTGTAGGCATGGTTATCTGTGTACCCGCTGATGCGGCTGACAATGCACTGAACCTGCTGAAAGATGCCGGCGAAGAAGCTTGGGTTATCGGTACTATCGAAAACGCAGCAGACGGCGAAGAACAGGTTGAACTGCGCGGTTCCGAGGCGTAATTGATGTCTAAACGGATCGTTGTCCTGATCTCCGGCAGCGGTTCAAATCTTCAGGCAATCATTGATGCGACCCAGAGCGGTCGCATCAATGGTGACGTGGTAGCAGTACTGAGCAACAAAGCCGATGTTTTCGGTCTTGAGCGTGCTGCAAATGCCAATATCGCCACCGAAGTACTGAACCACAAAGCCTTTGATTCCCGTGAAACCTTTGACGCAGCTATGATGCAGCTGATCGATGGCCACACACCCGATCTGATCGTACTGGCAGGATTCATGCGCATTCTGACACCAGAATTCGTACGCCATTACGAAGGACGGATGCTCAATATTCACCCATCTCTATTGCCTAAGTACAAGGGCCTGAATACTCATCAGCGCGCCTTGGATGCGGGGGATACAGAGCATGGCTGTACCGTACACTTTGTCACCGAAGAGCTCGATGGCGGCCCGTCGCTTGTTCAGGGGCGAGTCAGCATAGACCCGGATGATAGTAGTGAAAGCTTGCAGCAGAAAGTACATGTGCGCGAGCACCAGATCTACCCGCTCGCTGTAGAGTGGTTTTGCGCTGAACGCGCTAGCTGGAGTAGCGAAGGTGTTATCTTCGATGGACAGGCAGCGCCCGCTGAAGGCATTCAGTTCAAGCCTCTATAACAGCAAGCTCCAACACAAGGAAAGCACCATGAAGAAGACGATCAACACTCTGCTGACCACATCTCTGACAGCGATGATCATCTCAACTCCGCACGCTACAGCTGCGGACACTGGTGCACTCAAAGCCTTCCATGCGACTTATCAAGTGGTATCGGAAGGCTCTATTTCCATGAAAGGCGAAAGCGAACGCGTTCTTAGTCAGAATTCAGACAATAAATGGCTGCTGAAATCCCGCGCTTCAGCACTTTTTGCCAGCATCGAAGAATCCAGCCTGTTCTCCCTCAACCAGAACCAGATCACACCACATCAATATTTGTATAACCGCAAAGTACTGGGCAAAACCCGTAAAGCTAACCTCAGCTTTGACTGGCAAACCCAAACGGTGACCAATGATGTGAACAACAAACCCTGGAAAATGGATATCCAGCCCGGCGTTATGGATAAGCTGAGCTATCAACTACAACTCCAGTCGGATGTAGCCGCAGGCAAAAAGGAATTTAGCTACAAGGTTGCGGATGGCGGGCGACTGAAAAATTATAACTTTGCGGTAAAAGGCAAAGAGATCATTAACACTCCCGCAGGCGACTTCAACGCCGTACGCGTTGAACGCATCTACGCTGAAGCCAAAGACCGCCAGACGCTAATCTGGTTTGCACCGGCACTGGACTATCAAATGGTTAAACTATATCGACAGGAGAAAAAAAATAAAATCTTCTCCCTGGAGCTAAAGACATCTGGCCAGCAAATAC
>NZ_JBFGYC010000195.1:0-6581 GCF_041587635.1 Pontibacterium sp.
ACACATCTGGTCTACAGGCATCTCGAATGGCATTGCATCACGTACTTCGTCAATCAATTTACGCATTGCAGTTGGGGTATCTGGTTTCACGGTCAACGCTCTCTACAGCCAAAACAGTCACATGAGGCGCTCATGAAACCATATCTGGGCAACCGCAAACATGATATCCGTCAGGTATGTCTGAAATGAGCGACCTTCGTGAATGTTTCCAAATCTGAAAAGTTAAATTGCATATATGCCTATAGTTCACATCAGTTCGACTAATTATACTTAACCAATTGAATTTAAAGCCCCTCTTATATCCAAACAGGCCCTGCATATGTCCCTTAAGCTTACTGTTGTTGATCAGTCCCCGGTTCCGGGAAAAGCCCACCCTCTCAGTCCGGTGGCGCTTTCAGCGGAGTTAGCTAAAGCCTGTGATACCTGGGGATACAGCCGCTACTGGGTTGCAGAACACCACAACAGTGGCAACTTTGCCGGACCTGCGCCTGAAATCCTGATCAGCCATATCGCCAGCATTACTGAACGCATCCGTGTAGGTAGCGGTGGCGTCATGCTGCCCCACTACAGCCCCTACAAAGTCGCTGAACAGTTTCGTTTGCTGGAAACGCTGTTTCCGAATCGTATCGATCTGGGGATTGGGCGTGCGCCGGGGGGCGATGGTCTTGCCAGTCACGCGTTAGCTTTCCCGGATTCACCTTCTCACGAAGATAACTACGCACAACAGGCAATGTTACTAAAAGCATTTCTTGATAAATCAGTCCCATCAGAACACCCCTACCATGATCTGCGCGTCATGCCTGATGATGCGCCAACGCCTGAAATGTGGATGCTGGGTTCCAGTGGTGGCAGCGCATCCCTTGCCGGCCATGTCGGGATGAACATGGCACTGGCGCTCTTCATTGGCCCTGAAGATCGCCCTGTGAGTATTGTCGATGAGTATGAAGCCGCATGGCGTGAGGCCGGTCATCCCGAAGAGCCTCAATCCATGATTGCAATATCTGCCGTGTGTGCTGAAACAGAGGAGCAGGCGGCGCTGATCGCAGCTTCACAGGCATACTGGAAAGTGATGGCCTTCCGCCACGGGATTCGTGAGCCGCTAAACAGTCCGGAAGATGCTCTCAACTTAAAAGCCAAACTCAGTGTTTCTGATCAGGCGTACTTTGACGAAACTCTGGCGTCAGTGGTACATGGCACTGTTGATCAATGTCACGAACGCCTCCAAGCACTGGCCACACGCTATCGTACCAATGAGCTGGCGCTGGTAACTGTCACTTATGATTACGAAGACCGCCTGAATAGCTATCGACGTCTGGCACAACTAGTGACCTAGCAGACGAATAGGTAATAAATACCCATTTGTCCGTCGCCCCCTCCAAGCTGGCGCAATTATGCGAAATTGCTTGCTTTGCGGGGGCTCGCATTGTCCTATGCCTCTAATGTTGGCTTATCCCTGAGCCAATCTATCAACCCTCCGGGTTAATAGTGACCTAAACCACGATATGGCATATCATTTCCGGCTGTTTCTAATATACAAACCGAGTAGAGGAAAGCATGTCGGAAATTGACGTGATGATCGAAGATATTAACCTTTGGCAAACTCAGATGTTCGCCCTGAACTATCCCGATCACGATGCGATCAAAGCCGAGCTGCTGGAAGCGATTTACAGCAATCAGGAACAGCAGCAAATGCCGATTGAAAGCGAAGTTGCCACTGATGCTAAGCACGGACTCTATGAAAGTAAGCTGGACTTTCTGACCCAGCCGATCCCACCCATCCGCCAACTGCGCGGTTTTGTGGAAGACATGCTGAGCACAGTGGCAACCGCGGTAAATCAAGACTTCTGGCCCCGAGGGGCGATTGGTACTGCCGAGATAACAGAATCCTGGTATCACATCACCCAGAACGGTGGCTATCACGATGCTCACTCTCATCCCAACTGTTCTTGGTGTGGTATCTACTACGTTGATGCGGGCGAGTGCGAGATCGTGACGCGTAACGGTAGTAACCGTTTTTACGACCCTCGCTTCTGCGCTGACCAGTATCTGGATGCGGGTACAGCCTATATCAACAACAACGGCTTCTGGGACTTCCAACCGACGGAAGGTCAGATTGTGATCTTTCCTTCGTATCTCAAGCACTCCGCCCTGCCTTATTTTGGCCAGGAAGACAGGGTCGTCATCGCGTTCAACAGCATCATCAAGCTGGATTAAACATCGACGAATACTGAAAAGCCGGACCGCCCTACGACCAAAAGCTTAGGCCGCCACCCGCAATAATTTGTTGAAAATAACCGGAAAACTGTTGTCTTATGAATAGGAACAGTTTTCTGGATAAAGGGGTTAAGCATGCATGTATTAACGGGCCCCGAAGTGCTTTCACACTTCAGTATTGATTATTTCAAAGGAGCATCGACATTCGGTGCGCTCTCCGACGACACCCTGAACTGGTTGTTCCAAGAAGCCAAACTCTACGCACTTGACGCGAAAGAGGTGCTGTTTGAACCAAACGAACGCGGGGATGCGTTTTTTGTCATATTGAAAGGCGCTATCGCATACTATAAATGCCATGACGGACAATATGCCCATATCCGAGACTATCAGGCTGGGGAGCAAATTGGCTTTATGAGCATGATTGCACTTCACGACCGTGTCGGCAGTGCCATCGCCGTACAGGACAGTATCGTATTAGAGATCAATACCCACCTCTTTCACAATCTCCACGAAAAAGCCCCGCTGGACTTTGGCGTGCTGATGATGAACCTCGCCAGAGAGATGGCCCGAACACTACGTTCCGTCGATAATATCGTCGTAAAGAAGGTTCATGAACATTCGTCCAGCGAATAGATCGATCAAAGATTCAGTATGCAAATACCCAACACCATGACGTTAGTCGCCGCGATTCTGGCACAACTAGAACACACATTAGCGGATACCCAGCGCGCTGCCGACGAAGCCCGTCATGCAGCCACACATGAAGAAAGCGTGGCAGAGACGCAATACGATACCCTCGGGCTGGAGGCCTCTTATCTTGCCGAAGGCCAGTCTCGCCGTGTTGCCGAGTTACAAGATGCCGTTGCCCGATTCCACCAATTGTCGCCGAAAACATTCGGGGATGACTCCCCTATCACACTGGGTGCGCAGATTCTTCTGCGGGAAGACAATGGTAACCTTCGCCATCTATTTTTGGGACCTGCAGCCGGCGGTGTTGAGGTCACTATAGCCGGGCAGCACATTACGGTGATTTCACCCGCTTCACCGCTAGGGACTGAGCTGGTACAGAAATATGTAGGCGACGAAGTACATATCGGTCAGCATACCTGCGAAATCATAAAAATTTGCTGATCTGCGCTGAACAACCGGACGACTATATCGATGTCACAACTAAAATATCTCAATGCATATCCAGATCATCTGAAGCAACAAGTGACGCAGTTACTGAAGGATGAAAAGCTGGGTTCTTTGCTGTTAGATAAATATCCACAGCAACATCAAGTCCGAACGGATCGGGCGCTTTATGCGTTCACGATAGACCTGAAAAACAACTACCTGCGCAAGTCTGCCCCCGTCAGTAAAGTCATATACGACGACAAGATCAGTGTCACACGAGATGCACTCGGCCTGCATACACAAATTTCACGCATACAAGGCAACAAGCTGAAGTCGAAAAACGAAATACGTATCGATTCAATCTTTAAACGTGGGCCAGAGGCCTTCTTACGTATGATTGTGGTCCATGAGCTGGCCCATCTGCGGGAGAAAGATCACAACAAAGCGTTTTATAAGCTCTGTGAACACATGGAACCAGACTACCATCAGCTGGAGTTTGATCTTCGATTGTACCTTACCCATCTAGATCAGGTCGGCAAGCTCTACTGAGTCCGCTATAATGCTGCCCTCATATTAATCTTCAGGTAGAAATCTCATTATGAAAGTTTGTGGCGTTGAGCTAACCGGCAGCGAAGCTATCATTACCCTCCTCTCGCTTTCCGACGGTCTGTTTGATATTCCGGATTGTCGCCAGCGTAAGCTCACCCTGCACAACCCAAATAATCAGGAAGAGGTTCAACACTTCCAGTTTACGTTTCGTAAGCTCATGGAAGATTACGGGGTAGACTGTGCAGTTATTCGTCAGCGACCAACGACGGGTAAGTTTTCAGGCAGTGCCGTCGGTTTTAAACTGGAAGCAGCAATTCAGCTGATCGAAGGCCTTAAAGTTGTCATGACTCCTTCATCTGAAATCAAAGAACAGTTAAAGCGTAACCCAATCATGATCGACTTCCGTGAAACCGGTCTTAAAAAGTTTCAGGAACCTGCGTTTATCACTGCCTATTGTTATCTGAACCATATGCACTTCAACGGCTAAGCATTCTCTCGCTTAACCAACATTAAAAAACCCCTTCAAGGTTCTGATCTTAAAGGGGTTTTATGCACTTGCCTTGGCGTATTTTTCTATCTAATCGTTCATCATAGTCGCGAGCAACCGTCTGACAGACTCTGGCTCAAACGGCTTATCCATCATGGCGTTAACACCCGACTGCGCCACGTTGGCAAGATGAGTCTGGTTTGCTTCTGAGGTCACCATTAGAACAGGCACATGGCTGTGAGTTTCCGACCCACGAATAAACTCGGTTAACTCCACGCCATTCACTTCAGGCATGTTGTAATCCGTTACCACCAGATCGAAACTCTCACCACCCAAAATCTGTATTGCTTCAGATCCATCGGCTGCCTCAGTCATGTTGGTGATACCCAGATTACCCAATACCTTCAAAATTACCTTACGCGCCAACCTGCTGTCGTCTACGACCAACACCCGCAGTTCTTCCGGATCGTACAACTCCAGATCCAGATCTTGTGTTGTCAGCAAATCTAGCGTGGAACTGATCGCTCGAGACAGGTTTTCATGCGTGAACGGCTTCGGCAATATAGCCACAACGCCAGACTGCTTAAACTCTTCCAGTCGATCACGGCGTGCCTCACTGGTAATCAGCATAAACGGCAGATCTTCTAGTTCCTCCTGCCCACGAATTTCACGCAGCAGATCCAATCCAGTGCCGTCAGCAAAATGGAGCGAGGAAATAACAAGATCAGGACATAGTTGATCGATCCGTTCCAACGCTTCCTCTTTGCCGCTTACAAAGTCGATACTGTGCACACCCTCTCGACTTAACTCATGCTCAATCACTTTGCTCTGAGCATTAGAGGGCTCTACAAGTAAGATATTCAGGTCTGATGGTTTCAGGTCATCCATAGATACTCTCCATATCAACCGGATGCAGATAACAACGTCGATACACCCGTACAACTCCCCCAAGACTGCCTGAACAACTGCAGTCGATGCTAAATATCCAGCACCTTATCCGGGTTCATAATATTATTCGGATCCAGCGCTCGCTTCAGCGTCGCCATGATCTCCACTGCACTACCATGCTCGGTACGCAGATACTCTTTTTTGCCACTCCCGATCCCATGTTCACCTGTACAAGTGCCGCCTACAGCCAAAGCACCCTCAACAACTTTAGCAGACAATTTTCGAGCTGCTTCAAGCTCTTCATATTCAGCAGGATTAAAAACGATCAGCAGATGAAAGTTACCATCTCCAACATGCCCAACGATCGGACACAACAGATCACTTTCTTTCGCGGCTGCTTCCGCAGCCAATATACAATCCGCAAGCCGGGATATAGGCACACATACATCCGTGGTTATTGCCTTAGAACCGGGCTTCAGTGCCTGAGCTGCAAAATAGGCGTTGTGCCGGGCGGTCCAAAGCTCATTTCTGTCTTCTGTATTGTCTGCCCAGCGGAATTGGGTACCGCCATTACTGCCAGCAATTTCGTCAAATAGATCAATCTGCTCCTGAACGCCTGCGGGCGAACCATGAAACTCCAGAAACAGTGTAGGCGCTTCTGCAAAGCCTTCCAGTTTTGAGTACTTAATACAGGCTTTCATCTGTAAATTATTGAGTAATTCGATACGTGCCATTGGGATCGCAGCTTGCATCGCCTCGATAACCGTATATACCGCCCCCTCCAGATTCTCAAAACTACATACAGCCGAACGAATTTGCTCCGGTACCGGATGAAGCCGAAGCTGCACCTCAGTAATGACTCCAAGTGTGCCTTCGGCACCCACATACATGCGCGTAAGGTCATAACCTGCAGCGCTTTTACGTGCCCGGGTGCCCGTACGGATGATCTCCCCCTGAGGCGTCACAACGGTGAGTCCAAGCACCGCGTCACGCATCGTGCCATACCGCACGGCATTTGTTCCGGAAGCACGTGTGGACGCCATACCGCCAATACTGGCGTTGGCCCCTGGATCGATGGGAAAAAACAAACCGTCATAACGCAGCGCCTTATTCAGCTCTTCGCGAGTCACACCGGCCTGAACACGGCAATCCATATCTTGCGAATTGATTTCAACGATCTGATCCATCTCCGACAGATCAAGACAAACACCTCCTTGTGTCGCAAGAAGGTGGCCTTCGACGGATGTTCCGGTACCGTAGGGAATCACAGGAATATGATACTGATCGCAAAGGCGCACGATCTGCGCGACCTCTTCCGTGCAGAAGG
>NZ_JBFGYC010000196.1:0-6555 GCF_041587635.1 Pontibacterium sp.
ACTCATTCGTTAATGAACGGTTGTCTCGCGCTAAAAGTCGAAATATTGTCATACCTCTTCTGATACAGTCTGCTGTGTTGATTATCGATACCTTCAGGGAATGTTTTTAATGGCGAAGAACCGCGTTATTTTTCTCAACTCTATATTTCCAGTGCTGAGCGAGACCTTTCTCTTCAGCCAGTATACGAAAATGCTGGATGAAGGGATGGAGATGGATCTGGTATCGAGTCATCGGCCAGACGCGTCACAGGTTCATCCGGGGATGGAAAGTGTACAGAAGCAGGTCGACTACCTGTGTGATGCTGGGACTGCTGAAGTTGCTTCTGCCCATTTGCACTGTCTACTGAAGTATCCGACAGGTTATCTACGTTCATTGGCAGGGATGTTCTCTGTCGAAGAAAAACCTGTAACAACATTAAAACACATCTCAGGAGCGGCGCTGACCCTTAAGCGTTATGCTGATTCGTCGGAGCCACGTTGGGTGCATTCTCACTTCACGTATGGCGCAACGTCAATTGCGATGTGGATGAAGCGCATCGCGGGGCTGCCTTTTTCATTGACGCTGCATGGGTCTGATCTCACCTTTGATAACCCGCCGGATCTGGAGTGCAAACTTAAGGAAGCTGATCTGGTTGTTTGTATTTCGCAATACAACGTGGATTATGTAAAAGAGCATTTTCCTACAGTGGCTGAAGATAAACTGGTGGTGTTGCCGCTGGGTGTCGCTCCGCTCACCGAAGCCCCATCACCGCAAGCGTATGATTCCAATCGTCCGTTGCGAATGTTAAGTGTTGGGCGATTGTCTACGCAAAAGGCACAAGAGTATCTGGTCCGCGCGTGCGCTCAATTAAGAGACAAGGGCTTGTCGTTCGAATGTTTGTTGGTAGGAGAGGGGCCGCAGCGGGAATTCCTCGAATCGGAGATTCAGCGATTAGGATTGGAGTCTGAGGTCAAGCTGCTGGGTGCCCGTTATCATAGTGATGTTCTGGAAATGTACAAAGAGGCTGACCTGTTTGTGATGTCGAGTGTCGCGGAAGGTATGCCGATTGTGCTGATGGAAGCAATGCAGGCGGGAGTGCCTGTGTTATCAACGGCAATATCAGGCATTCCAGAGTTGCTTAATTATGGTACGGCAGGGATTTTGGTGCCAGCCGCCAGTGATGATGCATTGGCTGACGCAATGGAAGCGGTTATTAAGGGCAATGTTGACCTCGAAGAGCTACGAGAACAAGCCGTCGAGCATATCGCACAGAATTTTGATCAAGGTAAAAATGCCGTGCGTTTCCAGCACTTGTTGGAAGACAGTGGAATAGCAGAAGAAAAGGTAGCAAGCAGTGTCACTAACTGAGAAACCCCAGTATAAGGAAGAGTGGCTGAATGGCGTACGTTATCATGTCGTACACCGACAGGATATTTTTGACAGTATCCGCTGGGCCGCAGAAAACGGTGAAGGTGGGAACATCATGAATGTGAACATCCACGCCATGAACCTTGCGTACGAAGACCCCTCATTTCGTCATATTTTGAATAACGCCGATATGGTGTTTGTTGACGGTGCAGGTGTGAAACTGGGGTGCAAAATCGCTCGTTGTGATGTGGGTCAGCGCCTGACACCGGCAGACTGGCTGGAAGAGATGTTCGAGATGTGTTCTCAGGAGCAATGGCCGATTTTCTTGTTGGGTGATATCGATGAGATGGGAGAGCGTTTTGAAGAAGCGATGGCTAAACGTTATCCCGATTGCCCTTTCGCCGGACGCCATAACGGCTTCTTTGATCGCGACGGTGACGAAAACGATAAAGTTATTGAAATGATCAATAACAGTGGGGCTAAAGTGCTTCTGGTTGGTATGAGTATGCCAATTCAGGAAAAGTGGATCTGGGATAACCGAAATAAACTGACGGTTCCAGTGAAGCTTGCTACCGGGGCATTTCATCGTATATTTACCGGCGACATTGATCGTGCGCCCAAATGGGTGACGGATAACGGATTTGAGTGGCTATATCGTTTGGCGATGCAGCCGCATACGTGGAAGCGTTATATTCTGGGGAATCCGGTATTTATGCTGAGAGTCGCGTGGCACCATATTTTGGGATTTCGATTTAAAGAGAGGACTTGAATCCTATAGCCTGATTGATGAACGTACGTTAATATCATCAAGTTAAACGGATTCAGTAAAGAGAGCTGTACCCATGTATGAGGAGTTTTACGGGTTAAATCGACGCCCATTCGAAAATACTCCCAACCCAGAATTTTTCTTCGCCAGTAAACAGCATCGCGAGGCGCTCGCGGCGTTGATCTATGGCATTAAACAATCAAAAGGTTTTATGCTGGTAACCGGTGAAGTAGGTTCCGGTAAAACCTTTTTGATTCAGTCGCTTAAATACGAGCTGGAAGAAGAAAATCATATAATTCTAGAGGTTGCGACCCCCTGGATTACACCGGAAGAACTGTTTGCTGAGTTGCCGCAGAAGTTAGGCATGGATATGGACCCCGAATGGGGATCGCTGGTCTTTCAGGCAAAGTTGAAAGAGCAGCTGGAGCAGTTGCACGAACAGGGGCGTCGGGTACTTGTTATTTTGGATGAAGCCCAGCAGTTGCCTGAGCGTACGCTGGAAGGTATTCGCTTGTTATCCAACTTCGAGAACGAAGATGCGAAGCTGATCCAAATTATCTTTCTGGGACAAAACGAGCTGAACGATATTTTAGGGCGCTATTCAATGCGTCAGATTCGGCAGCGTATAACCCTGAGTCGTTCACTTGGTTACTTTAACGAAACCGAAACGCGGCGCTATATTGAACATCGCCTTAGCGTGTCTGGATGTACAGAGTCCGTATTTAACGATGACGCGTTGTCGCTGATTTTCAAGAAATCCCACGGTTCCCCACGCCTTGTTAATCTCATTTGTGATAACTGTTTGATTACAGGTTATGCACACTTTGCACGTACCATTGATGTTCACGTTGTACGCGAGGTGTTGTCTGACCTTCCGTCGGTCCACTCTGGCGCGTATGACTATGATCAGGCTCCACCGCCTTCTGAGGAGGAGCAGCCTTTACGCGTTGTGGCTGAAGCAGCACCCCGCGTCGACGCGAAGGAGCCTGTAGGAAATGCTCAGGCAGAGCCGACACCGGTGTACGAAGCAGACTCGCGGATTGAGCCTCGAAATAAAGATCAATCAAAAGCGACACCCGTTACCGAGTCCGCATTTGCGGTGCCTGAGCCACTGCCTGACTACGATGAAGGTGAAATAAAACCGAGAGAACGTAAGTCTTCAGGGGTGTTGAGCCGATATGGTTTATGGTTGGTTCTGATCGCTACAGTTGTTGTTAGTTGGTATGCGGCGCGCTGGTATGAAACGAGTCAAAAAGAAGCTGTTGTTGAAACCGAACCGCCGGTGACGACACCCTCGGTAGAACCGATGCCTGTTACCGCTGTTCAGCCAGCATCAGAACCTCAGAAACAACTGACATGGGATGATGATCCTGTTATGTCTGGCGTGGCCGAGATCCCTGCAGAATCGGTTGAAGTCGAATCTTCATTGTCGAGTATCACACCCGAACCCCCGCGTCAGCAGCCTCTACCATCGGCGGTGACAGCGACGGCGGATACCGCATCCGAGCGTGAGACTACCCAGCAGCCTTACAAGTCAGCCCTTGAACGCTACTCTGCAGGCACCACCAGTAATGATGGTTTGAGTCTGTTTGAGCGTTTACGTCAGGAGGCTAATGTCGCGGATGTGCGTGCCAAGCCCATAGAAAGACAGGCAATGGATGTAAAGGTTGAGCCAAGCGTCATTCCTGAGACGGCTAAACCGGTTGTTGTGGAGCAGCAGAAGGCGCCCGTAGTTACAAACCTTGCCAAGATGCCAAAGCCGGTTGTCCCCGTCCGTATGGAAGGACGTGCGCAGGTTGGAGTGCTGGAGGGTGTTGTCGTGTCTTCACGCCGGGTGAAACGTTATGAATCTGGTGAGTCCATTCCATATCCGTTCGAGCAGTCTGCGTTGACTAAATCACTAGTGCGTTTTACTGATGGCGCAACGGTGAGCCAGTTGGCACGTGCGAAGTATTCGACCTGGAACGATACCGTTCAGGATATGGTACGAGCACTTAATCCGAAGTTGAAAAGTCTCGATCGCGTTTATACCAAGAATATAAACCTCCCGGATATCAGTCGCGAAGATCTGATAATTAATGATGAGGCGCGTGGTTGGTTTGTATATGCGGGGACTGTCACCAGTCGTCTCAAAGCGAACAACCTGTACGAGTCTTTCGTTGCATTGGGTGAGCCTGCTGATATGGAGATTACGCGAAATGCCGAGCGCCGTATCTATCGGGTGTATATGGGGCCTTATGACAACAGGGATCAGGCTGTAACGCAGTTTAATTCGGTTGATCTGACCCATATGCCGTATCTTCGATAAGCGGAATGCTTCAACGTGCTGCATGCGACTAGTTTCGGTATTGCAGTACGTTTGGTTACAGGTAATCTTGTAGGATGGTTGGCATATGGACGCCGGGAGTATAAAAACTTCTAGAGCTCTATTTATTGAGCGGTGTCTTCTTATCGATAATTACCAAAAGATAATGTTTATAGCCACTCATGGATGAGAAAGTAACAAAAACCTGACATATGGCATGTTAAGGTTTAGTGCAGAATGGATAATGCACCCCGGAAAACAGCAGTGTACATATCGCCTGAGTCGCTAAAAAATATTGCTGAAATATTTGAGAAATCGGCTCTCTGTATAACGGGTAGTATATTTATTTTGTCTCTTTGAATGTGACTAGTTAAAAAGGAATTCGAACGTTGTTAGAAACTGTTTCGCTTATTTTGGGTTGGGTGTTTTTGCTGATTGCCGCAATTCCTGTTCTGTATTTTGGCTTGGTGACTATTGCCGCGTGCTGGCCTGAAAAAGCCCGTTCTGCAGAGACGAAAAAACTCAAATTCGCGGTCGTTATTCCTGCACATAATGAAAGTTTACTGATCAGTGAAACAGTACGGGCGGCACTGGGTCAGAACTATGATAACGACAACTATAAGGTTGTGGTGATCGCTGATAACTGTACAGATGACACAGCGGAAAAGGCTCGCGCCGAAGGGGCGCATGTTATCGAGCGTACAGGTCCTCCAGGTAAGGGGCAGGCGCTGTTTCATGCATTTACCGGGTTGTTGGAAGAACAGTGGGATGCTTTCCTGATCGTTGATGCGGATTCGCTGATGCACGTGGATGCGCTAAAAGTACTGGACCAGGAAATGAGCCACGGCGCGAAGGTCGTACAGTTGCGATATGCCATTAGAAACCCTGAGGACTCTATCCGTACCCGTGCTTTAGAGCTAGGCATGGCTTCTTTTAATGCTCTGCGTCCGAAAGGTCGAAGCGCCCTCGGTATGTCATCCGGTATATTTGGAAACGGTTTCTGTATTTCACGTGAGGCGCTGGAGAACGTGCCTTATCTCGCGCATTCTATCGTGGAAGATATTGAATACCATATCCACCTGCTATTGAAAGGATATCGTACGGTTTTTACCGATAAGGCCTGTGTTTATGCAGAGATGCCAACCTCCGTTGAAGCGTCTAAAACACAGCGTATTCGCTGGGAGCGTGGTCGTTGGATCACAATTAAAAGCTATGCCGGTCAGCTATTTCGGAATAGTTTGAAAGGCGATAAGTTTTCTCTGGATGCTTTGAGCGATGTGCTGACTCCGCCAGCAACCTTGATTATCTATCCACTGCTCGCGGCAGCATTGTTTGGTGATACGACTATACGCGTGCTGGCGCTATTGCTGTTCGTAATCATTGGTCTGCACTATCTGATTGCGAGCATACGTTATGGCAGTGTTAAGGGTCTGTTCCGCATTGGCTTGTTTGTACCTTGGTATTTGGTATGGAAAACCTGGGTGTTCGTCGTATCCATGATCAAAGATCGTAATATCGGTTGGAATCGTACCGAACGCGATTAAATACCTGTTCAGCTTGTAAGTTGTAAAACGTAGTGAGTAAGGCGGCAATGGTATTGCCGCCCGGTATCAGTGAAGTGGCCCTTGCCAATGGATCGGTAAGGAGCTGAATCGAACCCTGTTTGACAAGAAGTCTGATTAAACAATGAGCTATTCAAAGCATAAGTTAATTTTACAGGCGTATCGCGTCTCTGATCTGCTGGCATTTATTTTGGCAGGATTGGTAGCCGCATGGGGTGCGGGCATCTCCAACCATCATTCTGGCTTCTGGGAGATCCTATCCATACGTTTTTCACTGGTTAACCTGTTGGGGTATCTGGTGTTGGCGTTATTGTGGCTGGTGGTGTTTGACCGTATCAAGTTGTATGCCGCCATGAAGCCTAAGCAAACGTTGCTTGAAGAGGTCGTGGTTATTGGCTGGGCAACCGGCATTGCGACTGCGGTCTACAGTATGGCCAGTGTTTTCTTTGATATCAGCCTGTTTACTCCCGTCTTCTTACTGACCTTCTGGGTGTTTAGTACCGCATTAACATGGGTATTCCGCAGAGGGCTGCGTCTGCTGTTGAAAAAAGTCCATCTGGGAGATAATAACGAA
>NZ_JBFGYC010000197.1:0-6553 GCF_041587635.1 Pontibacterium sp.
CCAGTTGGACAGTGGGAATACACGAATGCTTTCACCCTTGTCGATACGGGTGTTGAAGGTATTCCACAGCTCCGGACGCTGGCTTTTCGGATCCCAGCGATGGTTCTCGTCACGGAAGGAGAACACACGCTCTTTTGCACGGGATTTCTCTTCGTCACGACGGGCACCACCAAATGCCGCATCAAATTTGTACTTGTTCAAGGCCTGCTTCAGGCCCTGAGTCTTCATAATATCGGTGTGCTTCTTGGAACCGTGGGTAAACGGACTGATATCCATGTCCACGCCTTCCTGGTTGATGTGCACGATCAGATCCATGCCGGCTTCTTGAGCCATCTGGTCACGGAATTCGATCATTTCACGGAACTTCCAGGTGGTGTCTACGTGCATCAGCGGGAAGGGTGGATTACCCGGATAAAACGCTTTACGCGCCAGATGCAACATGACAGCGGAGTCCTTACCAACGGAGTAAAGCATCACCGGGTTTTCGAACTCGGATGCAACTTCACGAATGATATGAATACTCTCGGCTTCGAGCTGCCGAAGATGGGTCAAACGATGTTCCGGCAAGGATGACATTAATACACGCCCTTTAAATTAATATCGATTGAAGCAAGAAACCCCATTCCGCCTTGCTGACGTTATAGAGTTCCGGTTTTAGCTGCGCATTATCGCAGCTCGCCCTATAAAACAAAAAAGAATAAATAGAAATTTATTAATCACTTTTTAGAATATAGAGCTCAATTTGTGACCAGTATATAAGAATCCCTGCATTCAATCAAAAAGTAATAAGAAAATTTCAAATTATTATTTTAAGTTATATGCAGCACAGGCTAATATTCCGCTCGTTTATTAGTGACAGGTGCACCCATGGAATTTGCATACAGCTTTGCTGGATTGGTAGTCGGATTCATCGTCGGCCTGACAGGTATCGGCGGTGGAGCCCTAATGACGCCAATACTGATCGTTGTATTCGGTATCCCACCGGTGACAGCCGTCAGTACCGACCTTTTATATGCAGCTATAACTAAAGGTGGCGGTATTTTCTCGTACGCCAAGAAAAAGCTGGTCGAGTACAAGATTGTTCTGCTGCTGTTGAGCGGTAGCCTGCCAGGCAGTTTGCTGACCCTGCATTATTTGAAGGGGCTGGATGGTCTGGAACAGATCGAGCACCTGATGAACCTGACGCTGGGCGTGTCGCTGGTACTGACCTCCATCGCTGTATTCTTTCGCAATAAGATTCGCGCGAAAGCACTGGAGTGGCAAGACACAGCCTTTGCACACCACGGTCGCCGCTGGCGCCCGTATATTACGGTTGCGATGGGCGTTGTCCTTGGCGGCCTGGTAACTCTGTCATCTGTTGGTGCAGGTGCTCTGGGAACCGCGCTATTAATTTTGCTGTATCCACGAATGTCCATGCCGGCCATCGTGGGTACTGACCTGTTGCATGCAGTGGTCTTAACTGCAGTAGCCGGCGCAGGTCATTACGGGATGGGGAATGTTGATCTGACATTGCTGATCTATCTGGTTATCGGATCATTGCCAGGCGTGTTTGTCGGTAGTCATCTGGGTACCCGACTTTCACCAAAGGTGATGCAGCCGATCATGGGCTCATTACTGTTAGCCATCGGCCTGCGTTTCGTTCTGGCCGGGTAAGACCCAACAATTTTTAACACAATGTGAGGTGATCGGTCCGTAGAGGCCGAGCTAGGTGTCGAATCATGTATCAATACAATCAAGTCGACCAACAACTGGTAAATGAGCGTGTCGCGCAGTTCCGCGATCAGACCCGCCGTTTCCTTGCTGGTGATCTGCCGGAAGATGAGTTTCTGGCGCTCCGTTTGATGAACGGACTTTACGTACAGCGTCACGCGCCAATGCTGCGTGTAGCGGTACCTTACGGCATGATGTCGGCACAGCAGATGCGCTCTCTGGCACACGTTGCCCGCACGTGGGATAAAGGCTACGGTCATTTTACGACCCGTACCAATATCCAGTTCAACTGGCCGAAACTGGAAGACGTACCCGATATTCTGGAAGAGCTGGCGAAGGTGCAGATGCACGCTATCCAGACCTCCGGTAACTGTATCCGTAATACGACGACTGACCAGTTTGCAGGTATTATTGCTGATGAGATCGAAGATCCGCGTCCGTACTGCGAGATCATCCGTCAGTGGTCCAGCCTGCATCCGGAATTCGCGTTCCTGCCACGTAAGTTCAAGATCGCCATCTCCGGTGGTCCAACTGATCGTGCCGCCTCTCAGGTGCATGATATTGGCCTGCACATCGTGACAAACGATGCAGGCGAAGTCGGCTTTGAAGTACTGGTCGGCGGCGGTCTGGGTCGTACACCTGTGATCGGAAAACAGATTCGTCCGTTCCTTCAGAAGAAGGACCTGTTGTCCTATCTGGAAGCGATCATTCGTGTTTACAACCTGAAAGGTCGCCGTGATAACAAATACAAAGCGCGTATCAAGATTCTGGTCAACGCACTGGGTATCGACACGTTCCGTGATTTGGTTGAAGCCGAGTGGGAACAGATCAAAGATTCTGATCTGGTACTGACCGATGCAGAGATCAGCCGTGTTCAGGGCTTCTTCAAGCCATTCGAATACGAAGCTGATGCAGCAAACGATACCTCGCTGGATGCCAAACTGGCTGAAGACGCAAGCTTCGCTGCATGGTTCCGTCAGAACACCGTTGAGCACAAAGTGTCCGGTTACCGCGCAGTGATCGTATCGCTGAAAGCACATCTGGTACCCAAAGGTGATATCACCCATCAACAGATGGATCTGGTGGCCGACCTGTCGGACAAGTATAGCTTCGGTGAGATCCGTTCTACCCATAACCAGAACCTGGTACTGGCGGATGTACGCAACGCTGACCTGTATGAGCTGTGGGAAATTCTGTCTGAAGCAAACCTGGCCCGTGCCAACGTTGGTACCTTGACCGACATGACGGTCTGCCCGGGTGGTGACTTCTGTGCGCTGGCAAACGCCAAAACACTGGGTGTTGCTGATCAGATTGATGCCAAGTTTGAAGATCTGGATTACCTCTATGATCTGGGCGATATCAAGCTGAATATGTCCGGTTGTATCAATGCCTGCAGCCACCACCACGTTGGCCATATCGGTATTCTGGGTGTGGATAAGAAAGGTGAAGACTGGTACCAGATCACCCTGGGTGGCTCCGATGGCGAAGATGCCTCTCTGGGCAAAGTCATCGGCAAGGCGGTAGCGTCCGATGAGGTCGCTGACACGCTGGAGAAAGTCCTGGCGGTATTTGTAGAACAACGCATTGAAGATGAACGGTTTATCGATTGCGTGCGTCGCATCGGCCTGAGCCCGTTTAAGGAGAAAGTTTATGCCCCTGCTCATTAATCGCGAACCGGTCGAAAACGATAGCTGGACACTGGTCGATGAAGACACTCTGCAGCAGAGCGGTGACATTATTGTTCCACTGGCGCTCTACCTGGAGAATCAGGACAGTCTGAGCAACCGTGACGGCCGTTTAGCCGTGCAGGTCAACGGCGATGACAACATCGATACAGTATTAGAAAATCCAAACCAGTTCCCGTTGATTGCGGTATTCTTCCCTGCTGTGCGCGATGGTCGGGGGTTCTCGATCGCCCGCCTGCTGAAACGCGCTGGCTTTACCGGTCAGATCCGTGCCACAGGTGATGTATCTCATGATCGCCTGGACTTCATGACCCGCTGCGGTTTTGATGCACTGGAGATTCCTGCAGACCGTTATAGCGAAGAAGTGCATAACGCGTTTAGCGAATTCAGCGTCCGTTATCAGGGCGCTGAAGATGACAGCCGTCCGGTCTATCGCCAGTAGCCGGATCGTGCAGGCCATACCCGGATGGTGTGGCCTTTTTATGTGAGTGAGGTTGAAAGATGAGTGAGCAAATTACCCCGGAGCTGCAGGCAAAAGTTGATGCCACGGCCGCTCTGCTGAAAAAGGCGGTCGCTGATCACGACGGCTCCATCGTTCTGGCCAACAGTCTGGGCGCGGAAGATGTCGTTCTGACCGATCTGCTGAGCAAGTTCGCGCCGGAAATTCCAATGTTCGTTCTGGATACCGGTCGCCTGCCCGAAGAAACCCTGAAATTACTGGCGGACGTGCGCACCGTCTACCGTAACCTTCAGGTACAGGTGTATTACCCTGAGTCTGCCGATGTGGAAGCCTACGTGCAGGACAACGGGATTAATGCATTCTACGAATCACAAGAGATGCGCAAAGGCTGCTGCTTCGTACGCAAGATCAAGCCCCTGCAGCGCGCTCTGAGTGGCAACAAAGCATGGATTACCGGCCTGCGCCGTGAACAGTCCGTCACCCGTGACGAGATCCAGTTCGAAGAGTGGGACGAAGGCAATAACATGCACAAGCTCAACCCTCTGGCCGACTGGTCTGAAGAGGATATCTGGGCATACATCAAAGCGAACGATGTTCCGTACAATGCATTGCACGATCAGCACTACCCAAGCATCGGTTGTGCTCCCTGCACCCGTGCGATCTCCATGGGAGAAGACGTTCGCGCCGGACGTTGGTGGTGGGAAAATCCGGAAAACCGCGAATGTGGTCTGCATCCGGCAACACCGCTTAAGTTCAAGTAAGCACTTCAGAAAAAGGGGCAACGAGGCCCCTTTTTTCTTGCCTGTCGCAAACCTGCCCGCTATTGCAGCATTTGCTCTGATACACTATTAACATTCTGTAACCTATTTCCGGCAACGACGTCAGATATCCGATCCATCAGGAGAGCTAGCCTTGGATTACCTGCCACTCTTTTTCAAACTCGAGAATCAACCCGTATTGCTGGTCGGCGGCGGTAGCATCGCCCTGCGTAAAGCAACGCTGCTCACCCGTGCAGGCGCGATCGTCACCGTCGTGTCCCACGAAGTTTGTCCAGAACTGGAAGCCATGCTCGCCCAGCATCAAGGCGAAGTGATCATTGGCGAGTATCATGCCGCCCTTTTGGAAAACAAAGGCCTGGTAATCGCTGCCACCGACGATAATGCGCTGAATGAGCGGGTTCACTTCGACGCCAAAGCCTGCAACCTTCCGGTTAACGTCGTTGACTCACCTGATCTGTGCACGTTTATCTTCCCTGCCATCGTTGATCGCTCCCCTATCGTGGTGGCCATCTCCTCTGGCGGACAAGCACCGGTTCTGGCGCGCCTGTTACGGGCCAAACTCGAAACCTGGATCCCGAACAGTTACAGCGAGCTAAGCCAGTTGGTGGGACGTTTCCGCCACGCAGTGAAGAAGCGTTTCACATCGGTTAACCAGCGTCGTATTTTCTGGGAGGAGGTCCTGCAAGGTCAGATCGCCGAGAAGGTCTTCGCAGGCCGTCATGATGAAGCCCAACAGATGCTGGAGAGTAAACTCGACCTCAGTGATTCAGAACAACATACCGGCGAAGTCTATCTTGTCGGCGGTGGGCCGGGCGACCCCGAGCTACTGACCTTTAAAGCGCTACGCCTGATGCAGCAAGCCGACATCGTATTCTACGATGCGCTGATTTCCGACAAAGTACTGGATCTCTGCCGCCGCGATGCGGACCGGGTGTTTGTTGGCAAGAAACGCGCAAACCACGCGGTGCCGCAGGAAGGTATTAACGAGCTGCTGGTTAAACACGCGCTTCAAGGCAAACGCGTGCTGCGTCTTAAAGGCGGTGACCCTTTCATCTTCGGGCGCGGCGGAGAAGAGCTACAGAAGCTGAAGGAACACAACATTCCGTTTCAGGTGGTACCGGGTATCACTGCAGCCAGTGCTTGCTCTACCTACGCCGGTATCCCTCTGACCCATCGCCACTATGCGCAATCCGTGCGTTTTGTGACAGGTCAGCTGAAAAACCGCAGCTCCGATCTAAATTTCGAGGAGCTGGTTCATCCCAACCAGACCATCGTTTTTTATATGGGCTTACATAGCCTGCCCCACCTGAGTAAGGAACTGATCCGTCACGGTAAGGCAGAAGACACACCGGCCGCGATTATTTCTCGCGGGACCTCCCCTGAGCAGAAAGTGCTAGTCGGCACATTGGCCAATCTGGCAGGCAAACAGCAGAAAGCACAGCTGGAAGCACCGGCACTTATTATTGTCGGTGAAGTCGTAGACCTGCATGATGATCTGGCATGGTTTGGCGAGGAAGTCCTGAGCGAACATCAGGCTGACCTGCTACCGAGGGATTAAATCAACAGGCGACTGAGTCGCAAAATGGGTGCTCTCAGTCGCCTCTTCAACACCGCTGACATAACTAAAACGGTTCAAATCGAGCATGAACTCAAATATTACAGTTTATTCACACTTTCTGTGGATAAGTTCGTGGATGAGTTTGTGACAGACACCTCTAGCCCCCATGAGACATAGCACTCCTGCAGATTGCGCATTTTACGACCAGCCCATAAAATGCTTGTTTTTCATGCAGTTAAGCACGTAAAAATAAAGCGGATTGCAAGTATTGACAGTCAATAAGTCTGAATATTTTTACCCTTTTTGTAAAAAAACTACCGCTTTTATCTCTAGACTTTTGGCACTTACTCACAGAGAGACA
>NZ_JBFGYC010000198.1:0-6551 GCF_041587635.1 Pontibacterium sp.
CCGACCAGGATATCGCCAGGGCCCACTTCAGCACCGATGTGAACGATACCGGACTCATCCAGTTTCGCCAGCGCAGACTCACCTACGTTAGGGATATCGGAAGTCACTTCCTCAGGCCCCAGCTTGGTGTCACGCGCCACACAGGTCAGTTCCTGAATGTGTACAGTGGTAAAGCGGTCTTCCTGAACAACACGCTCAGAGATGAGGATGGAATCCTCAAAGTTATAACCATTCCAAGGCATGAACGCGATACGCATGTTCTGACCCAACGCCAGCTCACCCATATCAACGGACGGACCGTCAGCCATGATGTCACGCGCATTAACTTCATCACCCGGGAAAACGATTGGGCGCTGGTTAATGCAGGTATTCTGGTTAGAACGGGTATATTTGGTCAGGTTGTAGATATCTACACCTGCATCGCCTGCACCCACTTCTGAATCGCGTACTTTCACAACGATACGGCCCGCATCAACGGACTCCACGATACCGCCACGTTTGGCAACCACACATACACCGGAGTCACGCGCTACGTTACTCTCCATGCCCGTACCAACCAGCGGCTTATCAGCACGCAATGTTGGAACAGCCTGACGCTGCATGTTGGAACCCATCAATGCACGGTTGGCATCATCGTGTTCCAGGAACGGAATCAGGGATGCCGCTACAGATACAACCTGACGTGGTGACACGTCCATGTACTGCACTTTATCCGGCGCCATCACGGTGAATTCGTTCAGGTGACGAACGTTAACCAGCTCTTCCACCAGACGCTTACCTTCGTCCATCTCTGCGGACGCCTGTGCGATAACGTATTTGTTCTCTTCGATCGCAGACAGGTAATCGATCTCGTCGGTAACCACGCCTTCAACAACACGACGGTATGGAGTTTCCAGGAAACCGTAGTCATTGGTGCGGGCAAATACAGCCAGCGAGTTGATCAGACCGATGTTCGGACCCTCAGGGGTCTCGATTGGACATACGCGACCGTAGTGAGTCGGGTGTACATCTCGCACCTCAAAGCCCGCTCGCTCACGAGTCAGACCACCTGGGCCCAACGCGGATACACGACGCTTGTGAGTGACTTCTGACAACGGGTTGTTCTGATCCATAAACTGGGACAGCTGGCTGGAACCAAAGAACTCTTTGATTGCTGCAGCCACTGGCTTAGCGTTGATCAGATCCTGAGGCATCAGGTTATCGGATTCCGCCATGCTCAGACGTTCGCGAACCGCACGCTCAACACGCACCAGACCTACACGGAACTGATTCTCTGCCATTTCACCAACAGAACGGATACGACGGTTACCCAGATGATCGATATCATCGACCGTACCGAAACCGTTACGGATTTCGATCAGGGTTTTCATTACCGCCAGAATATCTTCTTTATCCAGCACACCAGGACCGGTGACTGCATCACGACCCAGACGACGGTTGAACTTCATACGACCAACGCCGGACAGATCATAACGCTCGTCTGCAAAGAACAGATTCTCGAACAGCGCTTCTGCGGATTCTTTGGTTGGCGGCTCGCCAGGACGCATCATGCGGTAGATCTCTACCAATGCTTCCAGCTGATTGCGAGTTGGGTCATTACGCAGGGTATCGGAGATAAACGCGCCACAATCCAGCTCATTGGTGTACAGAGTTTCAAACTCAGTTACGCCAAGGTGCTGCATTTTTTCGATCAGGTCTTCGGTGATCTCAGCGTTGGACGCGCAAAGCAATTCACCGGTAGTCGGATCAACGATGTCTTTACCCATCGCTTTACCTGCCAGATATTCTGCAGGTACTTCCAGATGCTCCATGTTCGCCTTCGCCATCTGACGAATGTGACGTGGAGTAATACGACGACCTGGCTCAACGATCACATTGCCTTCAGGATCTTTCACCTCAAAGGTCATGGTCTCGCCACGCAAGCGATCCGGCACCAATTCCATGCGGATCGTATCTTTGTCCAGTGTCCATGAAGTATTGTCAAAGAAGATATCTAGAATTTCTTCAGAGCTGTAGCCCAGCGCGCGCAACAAAATAGTTGCTGGCAGCTTACGGCGACGGTCAATACGTACGAACAGGCTGTCTTTCGGGTCAAACTCAAAGTCCAACCAAGAACCGCGGTAAGGAATAATACGCGCGGAGTAAAGCAGCTTACCGGAAGAATGTGTTTTACCTTTGTCATGATCAAAGAACACACCCGGAGAGCGATGCAGCTGAGACACGATAACACGCTCAGTACCATTCACGACGAAGGTACCGTTATCAGTCATCAGGGGCATCTCGCCCATGTATACTTCCTGCTCCTTGATATCCTTAACCGCTTTATTACTAGATTCACGGTCGTAGATTACCAGGCGAACTTTGACGCGCAGCGGTGCAGCATAGGTGATACCGCGCATCTGGCATTCTTTTACATCGAAAACAGGTTCACCGAGGCGGTAGCCGACGTATTCCAGAGATGCATTTCCGGAATATGAAACAATTGGAAAAACAGAACTAAACGCTGCGTGAAGACCTTCATCGCGAACTTCAGCGACATCGGATCCCTGCTGCAAGAACCGCTTATAGGAATCGATCTGGATTGCAAGCAGGTAAGGCACATCCATAACCTGCGGCAATTTGCCGAAGTCTTTACGGATGCGTTTCTTTTCAGTGTATGAATAAGCCATCAGTGTTCCCCAGCAAGTGCACCAAGTGAGAAACAGTCCAGAAGGAATGCTCCCGGTCTGTCTTGCCGTTAATTATTTGCTGTCTATAAATAACGGAAAAAGGCCGGTGGCAATTTGCCACCAGCCATCAGCACTTCGAGCAGCTATAGGCTGCTCTGTAATGCAAAGAAGCTATTACTTAACTTCAACAGATGCGCCTGCTTCTTCCAGGGCAGTCTTAAGTTCTTCAGCTTCTTCTTTGCTAACGCCTTCTTTAACAGCCGCTGGAACGCCGTCAACCATAGCCTTAGCTTCTTTCAGGCCCAGGCCGGTAGCAGCACGTACTGCTTTGATTACGTTTACTTTCTTATCGCCAGCAGCGGTCAGAACAACGTCAAATTCAGTCTGTTCTTCAGCTGCACCAGCGTCACCGCCAGCAGCGCCGCCAGCTACAACTGCAGCAGCAGCTGTAACGCCGAATTTTTCTTCCATTGCTTCGATCAGAACAACTACGTCCTTAACGGACATTTCAGCAATTGCGTTAAGGATATCTTCGTTAGTCAGAGACATGATGTATTTCCTGATAATCTCGGGCCACATAGCCCGTTGAATCTTTTAAAAACCGCTTGCGTAAGTAACTTACGCAGCCTGCTCTTCTTTCTGGTCGCGAACGGCCGCAATAGTGCGAACCAGCTTGCCAGCTGCTGCTTCTTTCATGCACATCATCAGCTTCGCAATAGCTTCGTCGTATGTTGGCAAGCTTGCCAGCATAGCGATATCTACTGCTTCACCTTCAAATGCTGCTGCTTTCAGCTCGAACTTGTCGTTACCCTTAGCGAAATCCTGCAGGATGCGAGCACCTGCTCCCGGATGTTCGGTAGAGAAAGCGATGATGGACGGACCTTTGAAAGTGTCAACCAGACACTCATAGTCAGTACCTTCAACCGCACGACGCGCCAGTGTGTTACGAACAACTTTCAGCCACACACCTGCTTCACGAGCCTGCTTACGCAGAGCAGTCATATCTTCAACAGCAACGCCGCGAGAATCCGCAACTACCGCTGAAAGAGCGCCTTTAGCAGCTTCCTGGACTTCAGCGACGATCGCTTTTTTGTCTTCGAGTCCTAATGCCACGATTTACTCCTGGATTTAGTCTTACGACTGTTTACCAATCACTTCACTGGGAAGCGAAGCTTGAGTACGGTGGTTTTAGATTCACAAGGAATCTCACCGTCTGCGCAGGCTGGTTTCCCATTAAGAACTACAATCAGAAGACTGCAGTCCACCTGCGGTCTTTGACGGCCTTCGTCTCTATTAAGAGGGAACGAAGACCCTCAAAAAACCTTTAACTCAGAATTAGAATTCCAGAGAACTCTGATCCAAAGTCAGACCCGGTCCCATAGTAGTGGACAGAGTAACTTTCTTCACATACACGCCTTTGGCAGAAGCAGGCTTAGCCTTCTTCAGGTCAACCAGCAGTGCTTCAACGTTGCTCTTAACAGCAGCAGCATCGAAATCTACTTTGCCAACACCCGCGTGGATGATGCCATTTTTGTCAGCGCGGAAACGCACCTGACCGGCTTTAGCATTATTTACAGCAGTAACAACGTCTGGAGTTACAGTGCCAACTTTAGGGTTCGGCATCAGACCACGCGGGCCCAGAATCTGACCCAGCTGACCAACAACACGCATTGCGTCTGGGGTTGCGATAACAACACCAAAGTCCAGATCGCCGCCTTTGATCTGCTCAGCCAGATCTTCAAAGCCAACCACATCTGCACCAGCAGCTTTTGCTTTCTCAGCATTTTCACCCTGAGCAAAAACAGCAACGCGAACATCGTTACCAGTACCGTTTGGCAGTACAGTAGAACCACGAACAACCTGATCAGATTTACGTGGATCGATACCCAGATTTACAGCCAGCTCAACAGTTTCTTTGAACTTAACGGTAGACAGCTCAGTCAGCAGAGCAACAGCATCTGCAACTGCATACTGTTTAGTGCTATCAACTTTTTCGTTGATCAGCTTTTGACGCTTAGACAGCTTAGCCATTATTCCTGACCCTCCACAACAAGACCCATGCTACGCGCAGAACCTGCGATAGTACGTACAGCGGCATCCATATCAGCAGCTGTCAGGTCAGCCATCTTAGTAGTCGCAATCTCTTCCAGCTGAGCGCGGGTAACAGTACCGACTTTCTCAGTGTTAGGACGACCGGAACCGCTCTTCAGGCCTGCAGCCTTCAGCAGCAGTACAGATGCCGGTGGAGTTTTGGTGATGAAAGTGAAGCTGCGATCAGCGTACACAGTGATCACAACTGGGATTGGCATCCCATTTTCCATGCTCTGCGTAGCAGCGTTAAATGCTTTACAGAATTCCATGATGTTCACACCGTGCTGACCCAGAGCTGGACCAACTGGTGGACTTGGGTTAGCCTGACCGGCAGCGACCTGGAGCTTGATATAAGCTTCGATCTTCTTAGCCATTGAAATCACCTCATTTGGGTACAAGCGCCTTACGGCTCCCCGTTTCTTTAAAACGCAAAAACCCCGCCCCTTCAGAGGCAGAGTTTTTTACAAATTTTTGTTACCTCAGGCCTTTTCGACCTGGACAAATTCCAACTCAACCGGCGTGGAGCGACCGAAAATCAGCACTGCAACCTGCAGCCTGTTCTTCTCGTAATTAACTTCCTCAACAACACCGTTAAAGTCAGCAAATGGCCCATCGGTAACCCGGACCATCTCGCCCGGCTCGAAGACTGTCTTCGGCCTAGGCTTATCCGCACCGCTTTCAACACGCTGCAGAATCTCATTTGCTTCTTTCTCGGTGATCGGCGCAGGGTTACCTGCAGTACCACCGATAAAACCAAGCACATGAGGAGTATTCTTAACCAGATGCCAGGACTCATCATTCATGTCCATGTGCACCAGTACGTAACCCGGGTAAAACTTACGCTCGGACTTACGCTTCTTACCTTCGCGGATCTCAACCACTTCTTCGGTGGGCACTAACACATCACCAAAGAAATCCTGCATTTCGTGCAGCTCAATACGCTCTTTCAGCGTATTCATCACGCGTTTTTCGTAACCGGAATACGCATGTACAACATACCAACGCATAGACATGCCAATAACCTCTTAACCGATCACACCGGACACAAGCCAGCTCAATAATGAATCCAGCCCCCACAGCGCCAGACCAACGATCAGCACAACAACCACAACGATTGCCGTAGTCTGACCAGTCTCTTGACGTGTAGGCCATACAACCTTACGAATTTCTGCTTTGGCCTCTTTAAACAAGTTAAAGAATGCCTGCCCTTTAGCTGTCTGCAAGGCAACAAAGCCCGCAACCAGCGCCAGCACCACTAGCACAACGACACGATAGAAAAGCGATTCTTCCGCGTAGATGGAGTTACCTACAACTCCGGCGGCAACCACCAGCACAACCGCTACCCATTTAAGAGCATCGAATTTTGAACCTTCGGAAGACACTTTAGAGTTCACGTTTGGAAGCCTCAGAATTTTAGAAAAGCTACTGCTTTGTGATGCCAATCCCGAGAAGGATTGGCAGGCCAGGAGGGACTCGAACCCCCAACCTGCGGTTTTGGAGACCGCTGCTCTGCCAATTGAGCCACTGGCCTACTGCGTAATAGGGAGGCACATTATATGCACCCCCCCGGTGTTTGGCAACACCTAATTATCGGTTTTTATTCGATAATTTTAGATACAACACCTGCACCAACGGTACGACCACCTTCGCGGATAGCGAAACGCAGACCGTCTTCCATCGCGATTGGGTTGATCAGAGTAACGTCCATCTGGATGTTGTCACCCGGCATTACCATTTCTACACCCTCTGGCAGCTCACAAGCACCAGTGATGTCAGTTGTACGGAAGTAGA
>NZ_JBFGYC010000199.1:0-6507 GCF_041587635.1 Pontibacterium sp.
GCAGATAAAAGAAAACCCCGGGCAGTCTCCCGGCCCGGGGTTTTCAAAAGCGCTAAGTCGTCGTGAGACTTACTTAGCAGCTTCGTATGCAGCAGCAGCGGTCATGATTGCAGCGCGAGCAGCATCTGCGTTATCCCAACCTTCAACTTTAACCCACTTGCCTTCTTCCAGACCTTTGTAGTTCTCGAAGAAATGCTTGATACGATCGATCTGCAGCTGAGGCAGGTCACCGATATCCTGAACATCTTTGTAAGCTTTGCTCAGTTTGTCGTGAGGAACAGCAACCAGCTTAGCGTCTTCGCCCGCTTCGTCAGTCATGTTCAGGATGCCGACAGGACGGCAGCGGATAACAGAACCAGGAATAACTGGGTAAGGAGTAATAACCAGTACGTCCAGTGCGTCGCCATCATCTGCCAGCGTGTTGTTGATGTAACCGTAGTTGGCTGGGTAGAACATAGGCGCAGCCATAAAACGGTCAACGAAGATCGCATCTTCTTCTTTTTCGATCTCGTACTTAACCGGAGAGCTCTCTGCCGGGATTTCGATAACAACGTAGATATCGTTTGGCAGATCTTTGCCTGCAGGGATTTTCGCGAAGCTCATGCTTGTCTTCCTGTTAACGATTAAAAAATTCAGTGATGGCGGATTATACCCGGATCGTAAAGCAAGGATGAATACTACTTAACGCTGAGGATAATCCGCGAAATGTACGATAAGCCCGGTTTAACTGTTGAGCTTGGCTGCCTGCGAATCTTCATTGCCTGCATGGTATTCCAGCGCAGAAGTCACTTCATTGCGCGAACCCAGAGCAACCGATACACGCTGGTGAATATGATCAGGTTCGATATCCAGGATGTTTTCGTAGCAGGTGCTGGCTTTGCCGCTTGCCTGTTCAATCAGCAGACCCATTGGGTTGCCTTCGTACATCAGACGCAGTTTACCTGGCTTGTTCGGGTCACGGTTGTCCCATGGGTAAGAGAAAATACCGCCACGGGTCAGTACACGGTGTACCTCGGCAACCATGGAGGCAACCCAGCGCATGTTGTAGTTCTTGCCACGCGGGCCTTCAGAACCCTGCAGCAGATCTGCAATATAGTTCTGCATCTGCGGTTCCCAGAAACGCTGGTTGGACATGTTGATAGAGAATTCTTTCGTGTCCGCAGGGATAGTGACGTTCTCTTCGGTCAGCAGGAAGTCACCGGTATGCGCCAGTGTAAACATGTTCACGCCGGAACCGGTGGTCAGTGTCAGCACTGCGGATGGACCGTAGAGTACGTAACCGGATGCTACCTGTGCACGACCGGTTTGCAGGTACGCTTTTTCGTCAGCGCCGGTCAGGCCTTTTGGTAGTTCCAGAATGGAGAAGATAGTGCCCACAGAGACGTTAACGTCGATGTTAGAAGAGCCGTCCAGTGGGTCAAAGATGATCAGGTAACGACCTTCTTCGTTGCCTGCAACAGGATGATCTTCTTCTTCAGATGCAATACCGGCAACCAACGGGTTATCCAGCATGACCTTTTTCAGTACGTCATTGGCAATAACGTCCAGCTTTTTCTGTGTCTCTCCCTGTACATTGGTGTTCTCGGTGGTACCCAGAACGCCTGCAAGTGCGCCTTCGCGCAGCTGAATAGCGATCTCTTTACAGGCAACCATCAGAGTATCGATCAGGTCAACCAGATTGGTATCCGTTTTTTGGTGGGTCAGAAACTGGCTCAGGGTCTGCATCAGATCTGTATCTCTCCGCTTGTGGCAGGTTAATAAGTTGGTTGCGATTTTACGTGATATAACCGCGGATTGCATGGCTTGGAGGTCAATATTTGTGCTTTTTTACAAATTCGATCTCCTGTCGTTCGGCTGCCCGCGGCTACCAGAAAAAACCTGTTATCATGGAAGGCATTGATTCATCAGGGAGACTGCTAAGTGCATATCCATATTCTCGGAATTTGTGGCACCTTTATGGGATCGCTGGCACTGCTGGCGAAAGAGCTTGGGCATCGTGTAACAGGCTCTGATGCGAACGTTTATCCACCTATGAGTACCCAGCTGGAAGCGCAGGGTATCGAACTCATGGAGGGGTATGATCCTGCGCATCTGCAACCAGAACCTGATCTGGTGGTGGTAGGGAATGCGATGTCGCGGGGTAATGCGGCGGTAGAGTATGTGCTCGAAAGAGGGCTGAAATACACCTCAGGTCCACAGTGGTTACACGAACATCTGTTACAAGAGTGCTGGGTGCTGGCGGTATCCGGAACCCACGGCAAAACGACGACAGCCACCATGCTGGCCTGGATTCTGGAGCATGCCGGTATGAAGCCGGGATTTCTGATCGGTGGCGTCCCTAAGAATTTTGATGTTTCTGCTCGGGTTGGCGGTTCCCCGTTTTTTGTCATCGAAGCGGATGAATACGACACCGCGTTTTTTGATAAGCGTTCGAAGTTTGTGCATTACTGCCCACGCACGCTGATTCTGAATAATCTGGAATATGACCACGCCGACATTTTTCCTGATCTGGCGGCGATTCAGACTCAGTTTCACCACCTTATTCGGATTGTACCGGGCAATGGTCAGATCATCCTGCCGCAAGGGCAGCCTGCGCTGGAAGAAGTGCTGGAGCGTGGATGCTGGAGTGAATTGGTACAAACCAGCGTTGACGGGGGGGATGCTGAGTTTCAGGCCAACCTGTTGTCTGAAGACGGTTCTTGCTTTGAGTTATTACATAACGGTGAAGTGAAAGGCGTCGTGGAATGGTCGATGACCGGTCTGCATAGTGTGAATAACGGACTGGTGGCATTGGCTGCTGCTCGGAATGTGGGCGTTTTGCCGGAGCATTCAATCGAGGCATTAAGTGCCTTTGGTGGTGTAAAACGGCGTATGGAGCTGGTGGGGGATGTGAACGGTATCAAAGTTTACGATGACTTTGCTCATCACCCTACGGCGATTGAAACCACGCTGGCCGGTTTGCGTGCCAATGTGGGGAACGCACAGATTATCGCGGTGATCGAGCCACGCTCGAACACCATGCAGCAGGGTGTGCATCAGGATACGCTGGCGGCATCGTCGGTGATGGCGGATCAGGTGTTCTGGTCACAACCCAAAGATATGGATTGGTCACTGGAAGCTGCGGTGGCAGACAGTCCGGTACCGGCTTATGTCTGTGATAATACCGAGGATATTGTGCGTCAGGTATCAGAATTGGCCGCGCCGGGCACTCATGTGGTTGTGATGAGCAACGGTGGTTTCGAAGGTATCCACGGACGCTTGGTGTCTGCGCTGGAGGGGAAGAGTGCATGAAGCTTGATCGAGTGACACTGGCCATTACTGGGGCTTCTGGTGTGCAGTATGGTTTGCGTTTGCTGGAGTGTCTGGTGGCTGCCGACATTCAGGTGCTGGTACTGATCTCCCGCGCTGCGCAGGTGGTCATTGCGACCGAAACTGAGCTAAAGATGCCGGGTGCAACCGCTGAGCAAGAGCAGTTCCTCACCGATCTATACAACGCCAAAGACGGTCAGATACGTGTTTTTGGTCGTGAGCAATGGATGTCCCCAGTGGCATCTGGTTCTGGTGCGCCCTCTGCGATGGTTGTCTGTCCCTGTAGCACGGGCTCTCTGTCTGCCATTGCTTGTGGTGCGAGCAATAACTTGATCGAGCGTGCGGCTGATGTGGCCTTGAAAGAGCGTCGTCAGTTGATTCTTGTACCACGCGAGGCGCCATACTCTGAAATTCATCTTGAACACATGCTGAAACTGACGCGTATGGGGGCTGTGGTGATTCCCGCCAGTCCGGGGTTTTACAACAAGCCCGCCACGGTTGAAGATATGATCGATTTTGTCGTCGCCCGTATTCTGAACCAGCTTGGTGTTGAACAGACCTTAATGCCGCGCTGGGGAGATGACCTGATCAGGTGAAATCAGCGTCTTGTCAGAGTAGAATCCGCCCCTTATCTGTAAACAGGTTTGAGTCATGCCCAAGATTTTAGCGCTGGATACGTCCACCGATGCTTGTTCTGTCGCGTTGGATATTGATGGTGAAGTAAAACAGGATTTTCGGATTATTCCCCGCCAGCATACGAAACAGCTGTTGCCGATGGTGCAGCAGATGTTGAGCGATTGTGATCTGAAAGTATCGGATCTGGATGCTATCGCCGTAGGTCGTGGGCCGGGTTCATTTGCCGGCATTCGTATCGCAACCGGGGCCGCCCAAGGTTTGGCGTTTGCAGCGGAGTTACCGATGCTGCCAACCTCTACATTGGCGGCGATCGCATTGCGTATCTATCGTGATACGGGGGCAGAGTTTATTGTGACCGCGCTGGATGCGCGGATGAATGAAATCTACTGCTGTGCATACCAGATTCAGAACGGTCTGCCGGTAGCTCTGATGCCTGAAACGGTGTGTGCACCCGGTCAGTTGCAGTTGCCAGAGGAATCGCAGCATTGGACGGTAGGTGGCAGCGGCTGGTGCTATCTGGAGGATATGTCCGCAGAGGTGCAGCAAGCCGTGCAACCGTTAGACGATACGGTGTATCCGGCGGCGGCAGAGATTGTCACATTGGCGTTGCAAGATTGGGAAGCAGGGAAAGCCGTGCCGCCAGAAGAAGCGCTGCCGGTTTATTTACGTGATCAAGTTGCATGGAAGAAGAAGGACCAACAGTAAGTTATGGATTGGCTACAAGTTACGATTCTCGCTCTTATTCAGGGATTGACCGAATTTCTACCGATCTCCAGCTCTGCCCATCTGATTCTGCCGTCGCAGTTATTTGGTTGGGAAGATCAGGGATTAGCGTTTGATGTGGGGGTGCATGTCGGCACGCTGAGTGCTGTGATGTTGTACTTCCGCAAAGATATCGTGACGATGATTGGTGCCTGGCTGAATTCCCTGCGGGGACGTATGAGCCCTGAAGGTTGGTTGGCCTGGTATGTTGCACTGGCGACCATTCCGGCTGTGGCTTTTGGCTTGGCGATCAATGACATCATTGATGTCTATGGCCGATCCATTTTGGTTATCGCAGGTACAACACTGATTTTTGGCGCACTGCTCTGGTGGGCTGATGTGAACCGTACCGAAGTGCGTCCGCTGGAAAAAATCACGCTGAAAGATGCAATGATCATCGGTGTTGCGCAGGCAGTGGCTCTGATTCCGGGGACTTCGCGTAGTGGTATTACAATTACCGCAGCGCTGATGCTGGGTCTGGAACGGCAGGCCGCAGCGCGTTTCTCCTTTCTGTTGTCGATCCCGGTGATTCTGGGTGCTGGTATGCTGAAAGGTAAGGAACTGATGGAGACGGGGACGGATGCTCAGTGGGTCATGGTGGCAGGTGGTGCTGCGATCGCTGCTGTGAGTGCCTACAGCTGTATTCACCTCTTTCTGAAATGGCTGGATCGTATTGGCATGTTGCCATTTGTGATTTACCGTTTAGCTTTAGGCGTTGCGTTACTGGCGATCTATTTTATGGCCTGAACCGGGCCATCGAATCTCCAGAGTGTTTGGGTCATTAACCGAAGCTGAGGAATCTGATGCAGGTAGGTGCGCATAACTCGCTGCAGCCGTTGTCTGTTTTGCAGAAACAGCGTCCGGCTACGCGTCCTCAACCGGTACAGACGCTCAACGACAGTCAGCGACTGGATGCTACTCGCAAAACTAACTACTCCGCAGCGCTACAGGGTGAATACGTACAACGTAGTTCGCAGGGTGAATCCTTCGAACACCTTGAGGGCATAGGACTATCGGTGCGCTCTGCGTTGGAAACATACACTGAAACCGCCAGCTTCCAGCCACGTTCAGCGAGCGGTGAGCTGGTGGGTGTTGATCTCTATGTCTGATCTCTTTTCATATTACCGCTCTGTTCTACTGACCGAATCTATCTATGACTGAAAATGCTCTGGCTGTTTTACTGACCGACCCTTCCTGTTCTGAACGCGCTGAGGCGCTGGCGACAGAACTGTCCTGCCCTCTGCTGACAGGGACGGAGGAGATCGACCGCTTTGAGGTGCTATTGCAAGTGGGGCTGGATGGGCTGAGTTTGCAGGCAACAGGAAAAAAGGCGCCTGGTGCCATTAAAGCTGATTTTCTGGCGGGCGCAACGGCACACCGGCGAAAGTTTGGCGGTGGTAAGGGGCAAATGATCGCCAAAGCGGTTGGCGTAAAGGCTGGTGTGCGTCCGCAGGTGCTGGATGTGACCGCCGGTTTAGGTAAAGATGCGTTCGTACTGGCTACGTTGGGCTGTGATATGACGCTGGTGGAGCGGGCTCCGGTCATTCATGCATTGCTGAAAGACGGCCTGGAGAGGGCTGCAGCAGATTGGGATGTGGCCGAAATTGTTAATCGAATGCAGCTGCATCATGCTAACAGTATCGAGTGGATGCAGGCACAGCGGGCCGCGGGTGAATCTTATCAGGTGGTGTATGTTGATCCGATGTTTCCGCATAATGATAAATCGGCGTTGGTAAAAAAGGAGATGCGGGTATTTCGTCCGGTGGTGGGGGATGATACCGATGCGGAGCAGCTATTGGA
>NZ_JBFGYC010000200.1:0-6503 GCF_041587635.1 Pontibacterium sp.
GGCTGATCCTCTCGGAGTCCGTTCGCGACGCTCTCAGCAACAGAACTGAGATCGACGCTGCTGCGGTCGAGCTCCTGCCGTCCGACCCGGGAGAGATCGAGAATGATGTCGATGAGCTCCTCCATTCGGTGCGCGGCTGCCCGCACTCGCTGGAGGTAGCCCCTCCCCTCCTCGTCCAATCGGTCCGAGTACTCGTCAACGACGATCTGAGTGAAACCATCGATCGCACGCAAGGGTCCACGGAGGTCATGAGAAACGGTATAACTGAAGGCCTGTGTTATTGATCTCACATGCTGTGGTCGAACGCTAGTCTTTGCAGATCAGTTTCGTAGTAAAACAAATTAAGGATGAACAACATCTCACCCAATGACGCAGGTCCTGTAGGCATTCCTTTAGCCGCTGCCAAGCGAATGCGTTGGTTGCTGATTCTGGCAACGGGTTTGTTTGTGGCGGGCATATGCTTGCCGATGATTACGATCAGTAAATTTATCGTGGTCACTAACTCTTTTTCCGTCATATCCGGTGTGCTAGAACTCCTCAGCAATGGCCAAGTGCTGTTATTTGCTGTCGTTGCATGCTTCAGCATCGTTCTGCCGATATTGAAAATAGGTGTATTGTTCAAACTGCTGAATGCCGGGTCATTCCAAACGCCAAAGATGAAACGTTACCTGCATCTGATGCATGAATACGGGCGCTGGGCGATGTTAGACGTTATGGTCGTCGCCGTATTGATCGTGACGGTGAAGCTTGATGCCATTGCCAGTATTGAAGTACATGGAGGGCTTTATGTCTTTGGCGCTTCTGTATTGCTGATCATGTTGATCACCAACAAAGTTGTGCAACTGACAACTCGCCACGGCAAATCGGCCCCTTAAAGAAATGGGATTTAGTGATCCACTGAGGTATTTTGAGTGGAGAGCCGCAGTGAATCGCTTTTATAATCCCTTCCTGATCAATAGCGCGATGAAAGTGTTTATCGTCTCGCTGTATAGTCGTCCCTTATTATTTTTGGCTTAGTAAAGCCTTTGGATCGTTTTATGTTTCTTCTCCGATTGATATTAGTCGCTTCTCTGTTTCCGTTATACACATCGGCGGGTTCACTCACCGGTGTCAACGCGGGTGTGACACCGTATGCTTGCACGGATACGGGGGCGCAATACCTGTTGGCGTATGATTCGCATCCGAAGCGACAGGGTTGGGGGGCTTTTGGTGGTGGGCCAAAGGGTGATGAAACAGCCAGGCAAACCGCGTTGCGTGAGCTGTATGAAGAAACGAACTGTGTTTTTGATGAGGAAACGCTACGAACACTTAAGCTGAAAGGTCCAAGTAAGTCCGGGCGTTTTTACAGCTATGTTGCGGAAGTTCCGTTCTTCCAGCTCACGGATATCTCGGCTCCACGTACGTGTCGTGATGTCGAACGGTCACAGTGGATATGGATACCTCATGAATCTTTGATTGATGGCCTGAACAGTGCTGATTCGAGTCCCGTTATCGTTATTCCGGGCCAACAGGAATTTCGGTTTCCGCTTTGGCGTGGTGCGGCAAAATCGTTACGTAATTCGCTGGCTGATGGTTTCCTGACACTCAGCGATCCGTGCCCAAGATCGGATTTCTGAGAATACTACTTCCGCTGATTGAACGGCTTATCTAATGGGAAAAACTTGGCGGAAAGGCTGTGGTTTGAGGGCGGGTTTATCAGTGTGAATTGCTCAGGATCACGTTTTTAGGGTGATCCTGAGCGCTATCTTGCCGAGCTTTAGGTTCAGATTAAGCAGATAAATCCGATTAAGCTGAACCTGATAGAGGTCATCAGGCCGCGACAACGGCGTGCTGGCTGCTGCGGCTGAATGCAGTCAGTACCGCCTGCAGTGTGGCGGCAGAGGTATCGGCTGCCACAGCAACGGCGAAGTGCTGTTCGCCGTCGAGTTTCACGCCTACACAGGCACGTGCTTTAGCGTCGGTGCCTTTGGAGACAGCAAACTCATCAAAGTGAGTGACTTCAATCTTGCAACCAAACTGATCGGTCAACGCTGCACAGAGCGCACCAACTGCACCGGAACAGGTGCCTTGCAGCTTATGACCCGCCACGCGGACTTCTGCCTGAATCTGGTCACCTTCATTGTGCAGGTCATACCCATCCAGTACCCACTTTTCGGTTACTGTTTCAAAGTTATCGTCGTACAGCGCTTTGATCTCAGCAGGTGAGATTTCACGGCCGGTCACTTCGGTGGCTTTCTGTACCACTTTACTCAGTTCAGCGTGCATCCATTTTGGCAGTTCGATGCCATAGTCGCGTTCCAGAACAAGCGCTACACCACCTTTACCGCTCTGGCTATTAATACGCACAACCGCGTCGTACTCCCGGCCAATATCTAATGGGTCGATTGGCAGGTAGGCCACGTCCCAGTGCTGAAGCTCATGGGTATCGTGGTACGCCATCGATTTACGGATCGCATCCTGATGGCTGCCAGAGAAAGCGGTGTATACCAGCTCTCCAGCCCAGGGATGACGTGCAGGCACCGGCAGTTCACTGCAATACTCAACAGTCTCGATGATCTCTGAGATGTTGGAGAAATCCAGTTTAGGGTCCACACCCTGAGAGTAAAGATTCATCCCCATGGTGATGATATCCATATTACCGGTACGCTCACCGTTACCCATCAATGTACCTTCAACGCGGTCAGCACCGGCCATCACTGCCAGCTCAGCGGCAGCGACTGCACAGCCGCGGTCGTTGTGGGTGTGCAGGCTGATACGTACATGCTCACGTTGTTTCAGGTTGCGACAGAAGTACTCAACCTGATCGGCAAAGATGTTCGGCGTGGACATCTCGACGGTTGATGGCAGGTTGATGACCACTTTCTGGCCATTTTCTGGCTGCCATTCGGCGATCACTTTGTCACAGACGTCAACGGCATAATCCATCTCAGTGCCGGTGAAACTCTCTGGCGAATACTGGAAACTCCAGTCCGTATCAGGATGCTGTGCCGCATACTGTTTTAACCACTTTGCGCCTTGCACCGCGATATTGGTGATGCCGTCACGGTCTAAACCAAACACCTGATCACGCTGGACGGTGGAGGTGGAGTTGTAGACGTGAACAATCGCCTGCTTTACACCTTTCAGAGATTCAAAGGTACGCTGGATCAACTCTTCGCGTGCCTGAACCAATACCTGAATCGTGACATCGTCAGGGATCATCTCCTCGTCGATCAACTTGCGCATGAATTCGTAGTCGGGCAATGAAGCCGAAGGGAAACCCACTTCGATCTCTTTAAAGCCCAATTTCACCAGCAACTGGAATAAGCGGGCTTTTTTCTCAACCGACATCGGATTGATCAGCGCCTGATTGCCATCGCGTAGATCCACGCTGCACCAGTCAGGAGCCTGAGTGATCTGCTTGTCCGGCCAGGTGCGGTCTGTCAGACGAAGCGCTGGAAAGGGACTGTATTTACGATGGTCAAACATAAAACTATTCCTGAGTTTAGGTGTTGCTGGGATGTTAAATATATCGATGGTGTATGCCTTAAAGCCCCGCATTTTGGCAGAGACGGGGCTTCAGGTTTTCTGTGCACTTTTGGCGCTCGGGCTTGGTTCGATAAACCTGGAAAGTGACAGGTGATACCAGCTTGTGGCTGTTAAACCGCCGGTGACCGATAAGCCGCCGGGCATCTGCTTTCCGTGTATTGCTGGTGTTTCTGTCGAAGCAGCCAACGAGAGATAGTTTAGGCAAAGTGCCGCGCAATTAATCCGCTAAATTCAATGAATTAACGCTATTTGCGCAATAAGTTTAAAGGTATTAAGATTTTATATCTAATAAAATTGCGTAAAGATAAAAAACAATGAAATCTAATGTCGATTTGGATCGTTTTGATGTCAAAATATTGCACGAATTGCAGCGTGATGGTGGTGTGTCGAATCAAGATCTGGCAGAGAGAGTAGGACTGACCGCCGCGCCGTGTTCGAGACGGGTCAAACAGCTTGAAGAGAGTGGTGTGATTGGCGAGCGGGTGGTCAGGATCAACGAGCGGGCGGTCAACCTCAACCTGATTGCGATCTTGCATATCAGCATGGATAAACATATTCCGGAGCGCTTTGAAGAGTTTGAACGTGAGATTAGTAACATGCCAGAGGTGATGGAATGTTTGCTGATAACCGGCCACGAGGCGGACTACCAGCTTAAGATTGCTGTGCCGGATATGGACAGCTACCACAACGTGTTGTTGGGAACGATCACGCGTATTAAGGGTGTGTCCGGCGTAAAGTCATCATTCGTCATGCGTAAGATCGTCGATAGTTGTGCAGTGCCGCTGAAATACATTATCCGCAGATGAATTGAAGATGTTTGGCGAATGCATAGTGTCGTCATAAGCCTACACGTCCGATAGCTGGAACTGACTGAGAGACAGTAAAGAGGTAAGTAGACGGTCTGGCCTCAATTGCACGGGTACTTGCTCGACACCACGCCGTAGCCAGTAGTTAGCGCCACATCAGTCTTATCTGCCCACAAGAAGATCAACGCGATCTACTCTGAACAGGTATGCTCCATTCCGTTTACTCGATGGGGTATAAATCTGATTTCTGAAGGCCCTATCTGTCTGAAGGTGAGGAGAGTAGAGCCGGTATTTATATAGTGACGTGAAGGTTACCTGGCAGCGGTGTCCCATTAGATATACTTTCTGGCAGTAGTAAAGAATATAAAACCGATGCACTCTGGATTGATAACGGTGCATTCAGTTACATTACGGCCTTCAAAAACAATAGATTGAGTCTATTGCTGCCTGTTTTTCTGGCGCTATTATCGATATCGAAACCTGAATTTTGGACCGCACGACAAATGAGATCCGTCATCTACCTGTTGGGTGCGTTAGCATCACTTTCTACTGCTGAAGCAGCATACGAGCGCGACCCGGACTGTACCAGTAATGTTTATCTCGTCGAGAAAAGAGAGCACAAAGCCGACACATGGACGCGATTTGAAGAAACGCCGGACAGTGTGCCCGCGGTTATGGCGCAGATCTTTAAGGAAATTGGCACGGTCCCTATTGATGCTTCTGATGCGTATATCAGTAGTTTCTTTACTACCGCGCCAAAGATTCAGGCCCCGGACGAGAAGAAAAAAACGTTTATTTGGCATCAGCGTGCCGGTAAAAACGAAGTGCACCTGAACCTGACGAAGGAGAACGGGTGTATTAAGCAGTTTATTCTGTCCTACCATAATCCATCATCAAAAAGCCCTAAGGCGATCGAAAGCCTTATTCAAAACAACCTTATTCCAGAGCCGGGGTTAGCACCCTTTGCAAAGGACGATGAGCGTATTTGTCAGCTTCAGCAGATTCAGCATCAGCGTATTACCTACAGCGTCAATGGAAAACCACGTTATATCACTGAAGAAAAACTGCCTGCATTTGCAGCGTTCACATTGCGGAGCTTTTTACATACCAGTCTGCATGGTGCTCAGAGGACGTTGTATGAGTTAAGTATGCCAGACAGGCTACGGCGTAATCTGGTGTGGAAGGTCAAGGATGGTCACGGAAAGCCATACGTTATTGAAGTCGCTCAGGAGCAGTCGTGTGACAAAACGATGAGCATCAATTGGAAAAACAACTATGGCGTCAAGTATCGTTTAGAGCGAGAGAATACCTTCCTGATTCCTGATTCCTGATTGGGGCTGGATATCTTGGAATGAAAAGAGGAAGGGTTTAACCGAGGCTCGGGAGATCAAAGGCAAATCCGTCAGCAGGCGGACAGATTTCTGTATAAGGCTAAGAACATAAGCCGAAATCAGATCTGTGCCGCCACGTAGAATCAGTTCAGCAAAAGCGCTACTTAAAGTCCAAAAGCTCAACATCAAAAATGAGCGTTGACCCTGGCGTAATGACGCCAGCAGATCCATTGCCGTAAGCCAGTTCGCTAGGGATGAACAGTCGGGTTTTCTCACCCACAACCATCAACTGTAAACCTTCGGTCCAACCTTTAATGACCTGATTCAGGCCGAACTCAATCGGCTCACCACGTTCAACTGAGCTATCAAATACGGTGCCGTCAATCAGCGTGCCGTGGTAGTGCACTTTGACCTTTGAGGATGCGATAGGGTGTTCGCTGCCGGAGCCTTCCTGAAGTACCTTGTATTGCAATCCTGATGCGGTGGTTTTTACGTCGGGATCATTTTTATTTTCCGCTAGAAATTTTTCTCCGCTTGCTTTGTTTTCCGCAGAATGACGTTTGTTCGTCTGGCTGGTTTTGTACACAAAAAACACGATCACGATAAGCAGGAGGGGAAGGATAATCTCTAACATAACAGCGCCTTAGGTTGAATGAACGAAGCATCTAATAATGCGCGCAGGTTGGCTGCCTTGCAATGCCAGATAATGCTTTAGCGGTGATTTACGTACCTGATTAGCGACCGCTATATAAGGCTGATTTCATTTTATTGAAAAAATATTCAAAAAAGATGCAATCTAATCGAATACCCAAACGTCTCCTTTATTGAGTGGCCTGAA
>NZ_JBFGYC010000201.1:0-6424 GCF_041587635.1 Pontibacterium sp.
GAAGGTATTTCCAAAACTGGCCCATATAGCCAAAGCTTTTAGAGTTTGCAGCTTTAGTCCAAACAGCCAAGAGATTAAACTCATCATTTATTCGGCATGGCAGGAAAAGCTCTAAATCCGTTGTTTTCCAACTCAGAGAGGAATGGGTACTGGCAAGCCCTTCAATACGGAATTCACCACACCATTCAGCTTTGGCAAGTGAATTACCGTTTTTTGCGAATATGCCGATCCCTTTATTTTTGGACTTTCCGATCCACAAGTACTCTCCAGCCCAATCTCTATAAGCAGCCGTAGATTCAGCAGGATTTTCACATTCTTGAACAATGACGATGTCGGCGTTGAGTGAGTCAATCTCATCTGTTTTGTTTCGGAGTGCACCGTTACAATTCCATGTAACAATTTTCATTGTTTGAAGAGTCCAGTTAAATTATCGGTCAAGGCAAGAATAGTAACTTGTTGATTATGGAATGTCCGCTTTGGGTTGTGGATTCAATGGATCGTTGCAACACACTCATCACTGCTGATACCTGACTCCAATACTTTGCTATGCGGCAATCCCTACGCTTTTGGATAGACGCGTAGGCATGTTGACCTGCCAACTATTTGATTCAACAGTGGTTTAAAAACTTACTCTGCTTTTATCCACGCTTATAATCATGCATCGGGTTAAAGCGTACGGATAATTCCAGCAGGAAAAAACCGCCCCTCCTATTGGTAGCTAATGTCCGCTTTGGGCAAGCAGGCATCGTTTGAATAAATATGTTTCAGCTCTAGAAAAGCGTATTGCACCGTCACCCCAATGTAAGGTGCGTTACGCTGCACTAACGCACCTTACAGGCTGTGGGTTATTGCTCGTGTATTGATGAACCGCTAAAGCGGTAATCGGCTCGCAAGTTCAATCCCTTTACGCATGGCGCTGGGCATCTCATCCCAATCCACACTATCCAGTAGATTCTTCACCGCCAGTCCCAGCTCGGTATTTCCCTCAATCAATAAACGGCGTTGGAAGAAGAGTGTATCCGGGTCTTGTTCGCGGTTAGCCAGGATCAGGAAATCACGGGCTTCCCCTTTTATCCATGCATCGGCGGTGTCGCTGGCACACACAATCAATTGTTCATCTTCACAACTGATCACCACACGTATCGCCAGATCAGTGACCTCAAGGCCTAGTTGTTTCCCCTCCAGGAAATAGAACTCATCGTCTTCCAATGGTTGCTCAAATGCTTGATTAAGCGCTTTTTCGAGCAGGTTTTTTTTCAGCGTAAATGGCAGAAGCGATTCGGTTTTACTGATCACCCGGCTCACCAACGTAGAGGTATCAGGGCGGGGAAAGGGCAAGCGGGCGGTGAGAAGTGACATCAGATTACTCCTGTTTAGTGGCCGTTATGATAAGCGAAAATTAATTTTATCCCCTTGATATCAATCAAGGCTGACTTGTGCCTGCGTTCTGCAAAATGCACTACATATTGTGCTAATCTGTAATTAACTAACCATATATAGTGTTGAGGGTGTGATGGATAATCATCAGTCAGTGGCGGTAAGAAGTACGGTGGATGAGTATCTGGAGCGAAGTGACTGGCGGGTGAATGCCAACGCCAATCAGGGATATTCGCTTGGAGGATTGATTCTGAACGTATCGGGCAAGGTGATTGCCAACTACTGGCTGAACGAGGTCTACACCCCTCAGATTGGTTTGGCACATAGGCAAGGTGATCTGCATATTCATGATCTGGATATGCTGTCGGGTTACTGTGCCGGGTGGTCTCTGCGGACGTTGTTGCACGAAGGCCTGAACGGCATTCCTGGTCGTTTGGAAAGCGGTGCACCGAAACATATGAGCAGCGCAATTGGGCAGATCGTCAATTTCCTCGGTACCTTGCAGAATGAATGGGCTGGGGCGCAGGCCTTCAGTTCATTTGATACCTATCTGGCGCCGTTTGTACGTAAAGATCAGATGGATTATCCAGCGGTGCTGCAATGCATGCAGGAGTTGATCTATAACCTCAATGTGCCTTCTCGCTGGGGGACACAAACACCGTTTACCAACCTGACGTTTGACTGGCATTGCCCGGATGATCTGCAAGAACAGATTCCGGTGATTGCAGGTGAGGAGATGCCGTTTAGCTACGGTGATCTGCAGGTTGAGATGGATATGATCAACCGCGCTTATCTGGAAGTGATGGAACAGGGTGATGCCAAAGGGCGGGTGTTTACCTTCCCGATTCCCACCTACAACATCACCAAAGAGTTTGACTGGGAGAGCGAAAACTCTGAGCGTTTGTTCAGTCTGACCGCGAAGTACGGCTTGCCGTATTTTCAAAACTTTATTCGCTCGGACCTGGAACCGAACATGGTGCGCTCCATGTGTTGTCGTCTGCAACTGGATCTGCGTGAGTTACTGAAACGTGGCAATGGTCTCTTTGGCTCTGCTGAGCAGACAGGTTCTATCGGTGTAGTGACCGTTAACTGCGCGCGTCTCGGTTATCGTTGTAAAGGAGATTGGGATGCGCTTTATGCAGAACTGGATCATCTGCTGCTATTGGCAAAAGACTCGCTGGAGCTGAAACGTCAACGCATTCAGCACCTGATGGATGAAGGCTTATTCCCTTACAGCCAGCGCTATCTTGGGACTTTGCGCAATCACTTCTCCACCATTGGGGTTAACGGCATCAACGAGATGCTGCGCAACTTTAGCGATGATCAGTTTGATATCTCCGGCGAGGAGGGGATGACAGAAGCGATCCGTTTGCTAAACCATATCAATCAGCGCCTGACCGATTTTCAGCAACAAACCGGCCATCTCTACAATCTTGAGGCGACACCGGCTGAAGGTACGACCTATCGCTTTGCCCGAGAGGATCAGAAGCGTTACCCGGATATTTTGCAGGCCGGTACCTATGAACAACCCTATTACACCAACTCCAGCCAGCTGCCCGTCGGTTATACCGATGATCCGTTTACGGCGTTGGAGATGCAGGATGAACTGCAAACCCGTTATACGGGCGGTACGGTGTTACATCTTTACATGCGTGAACGTATCTCCAGTGTGCGTGCCTGCAAACAGATGGTGAAAACGGCGCTGACTCGTTTTGCGCTGCCCTATATCACCATCACGCCTACATTCTCGATCTGTCCGGTGCATGGCTATCTGGCCGGAGAGCATGAGTTTTGTCCGCGTTGCGATGAGCAGCGCATGCAAGAGAAGCTAAAACAAGAACACGCGACCCATTAAATCGACCGACTACAATGATTAAGGATATCAACATGAATACTCAAGCTATGAACGCCGTGACCCAGCTAAAACCAGAAGAGCGTCAGCGCTGCGAAGTATGGACCCGCGTGATGGGCTATCACCGTCCGGTGGCGCAATTTAACGTAGGTAAGCAAGCGGAACACCGTGAACGTCGCCACTTTGTTGAGCCGCAAGCATAAAGTGAGACCTATTCGTCAGGTATTGTGAGGAGTTCTAAATGACAGCCGCATTGCAGATCAGTGGTCTAACGCCACTGACCACGATTGATTACCCGGATCATCTGGCCTGTGTGCTGTATACACAAGGGTGCCCGCTGCGTTGCGGATATTGTCAGAATCCTCACCTGATCCCATTTGTTGAGGGGCAGGGGAACCTGAGCTGGTCCAAGGTGACCAGTTTTTTAACGCAGCGTAAGGGACTACTGGAAGCGGTGGTTTTTAGTGGGGGTGAACCTACTCTGCAGCCGGGACTTCGAACGGGAGTCCTCAGTGTCATCGAGCTGGGCTATAAGGTGGGATTACACACCTCGGGTGTGAGTGCCAGCTCACTGGCTCAGCTGCTGGGGCTGGTGGATTGGATCGGGCTGGATGTAAAAGCACCGGAAAATCTGTATCAGGCAGTCACAGGTAAGCCGAATCAACATATTCAGAATGCGCGCAGTCTGGAGTTACTGCTGGCGGCGGGAACAGCATTTGAGTGTCGTACTACCGTGGACTGGCGGTTACTGCAACCGGAAGATTTGATCCGGCTGGCAGAGCATCTGGCAGCGCGCGGGGTCACGCAATATGCCTTACAGATCAATCACGGCGGTCCGTGCTACGATCCTGCACTGCGCGAAGCAGTAAGTATCCCCAGTGCAGAAAAAGTGCAGCTGAAAGCGGAGCTGCACAGATTGTTTCCCCGTTTCGAATGGCGCGAATAAACAGGTTTAACGGGTTACTTTAACCAGAATGCAATCAGCGTAAACAGGGCGATCATAAACCATACCAACGACATTAATTGCCAGAAGATCAGGGCATTGGGTGATTTCTGCGCCACTTCCCGGGAGACCAGAAAATCTGGGTTGGGTTCTGTCAGGTCATGCATAAACTGATCGATCGTGTCGTAGCGGTTTTGAGGTTCAATGGTCATCGCTTTTTCCAGGGCGCGATCGAACCAGATCGGGATGATCGGGTTATGTCGGTCCGCGGGAATGTATTTGAGTTTCTGCAATTGTTGTGGCTTTTCACAGTTTTCCAGTCCATCACCAAACGGAAGATGGTGGGTGAAAATCTCGTAGGTCATCGCCGCCAGAGAGAACATATCCCCTTTGATGCCGGTATTTTGTCCCAGACGGAATACCGGATCGGAATAGTTCATGGTGCCGAGAATACGATCACGCTCAATCGGTACAAAGATCTCGTTAATACCGGCAACAAATACCGAACCAAAATCCACAATGACCGCGCTGTTATCGGGGCGGATCATCACATTGCTGGGTTTCAGGTCCTGATGCAGAGTTTCACGTTTATGGAAGGCTTTCAGGCCTTGAGCAATCTGTTTAACGATCTGAATTGCGACTGCCGGTTTTGGGGACGGGTTTGCTTCGATCCACTCATCCAGCGGGACCCCCTCGATCGGTTCCATCAGGTAGTAGAGAAAGTTTTTGGCACGGTTGGGAATATGTACGTTCACCACGTTAGGGCTGTTGATGCGGCTGCCCACCCATTCTTCCATGACAAAACGTTCGATATAGGCGGCATCATCCTCGTAGTTATGAGAGGGGGTTTTCATCACCCATAACTGTTCTGTTTCCAGATCACGCACTTTGTATAGCTGACTGCGGTTACTGGCATAGAGTTCTGATTCGACAAAGTAGTTATCGATCTTCATGCCCTTTTCCAATTCGGGCGGGAAGGGCAGATCGGTCAGGCGATCTGTAATCTCGTTGAGCGTATCATCTGAGATCTTTTCGATACGTACCAGCTGACAACTCAGGTTATCAGTGCTGCCTGCATCATAGGCAGCCTGAACGAGGTTCTCGCTACAGGTCTGTAGGCTGTTATCCGATAGCGCGAGTTGTTTGAGCTGTGAAGGTTCCAGAGAGTCATGGATACCGTCAGTACTGAGCAGAAACAGGTCTCCTTCTTCGATATCGATAACGCGATAGTCAATTTCCAGATGTGTATCCATCCCCATGGCGCGAGACAGGCAGCTGTTGCTTTCGCTCAGACGGGTAATATGGTCTTCAGTGAGCAACTCCAGACTTTGATTACGCACCAGATAGATACGGCTATCACCGATATGGAACAAGTGTGCTTTGCGGGATTTAATAACCAGTACCGATAAGGTACAGACATGTCCACGGGTGGTGGAGAGGTATTCGTGACTGCGGGCGTAGAGCAGGCGATTGATAGAGGTCAGAACTTTCTGAGCCGACTTGCTGACCGTCCAGATATCCGGTGTGTCGAAGTAGTCACTCAGAAACTCCTGTACACAGTATTGGGCCGCTTCTGCACCGGCTTCTGCTGTACTGACACCGTCAGCAATGATTGCAACAGCCCCTTTAGTTGTGAGCAGGTTGCCCTCCGGCTGATACGTACCCAGGCAATCTTCGTTGCGTTCTTTGCGGCCCTTTTCGCTGCATTGGCCGGTTTCCAGCTCAATCTCATTGCTTAGGTACATAAATCATCATCCTGTTTTCTGCCACACCCTAGAAACGGAAAAAGGCGGAGTCAGAGACTGACCCCACCTTAGCGTTCAGATGTGGTTGTTACTCCACATCGATAAGCTGTACTGTGCCATCTGGCAGTACCTCGGCCATCTGACCGCTTGGCTCATCCATAAACTGAACCATCACGAAGACGACGGCTGCAGACGCTGCGATAACCAGGAAGAAAGTCGAGTAATCTACAAAGCTCAATACAGTCAGGTAACACACTGCACCCACGTTACCGTATGCGCCTGCCATACCGGCGATCTGACCTGTCATGCGGCGCTGGATCAGAGGTACGACTGCGAAGACTGCGCCTTCACCGGCCTGTACGAAGAATGAGCAGCACATGGTGGCGATCACTGCCACTGGAATCCACCAACCGCCATCAATCTGGCTCAGGACGCAGTAGCCAATGGCCAGACCCAGAATCAGGACACTCAAGGTTTTCTTACGACCGATTTTATCACTCAGATGGC
>NZ_JBFGYC010000202.1:0-6421 GCF_041587635.1 Pontibacterium sp.
CACATGGAGCGCAGAGGGTGACGCTGTTAGTATTGCCAGCGACTCTCCCGAACCTGCATAGATGGAACTCTGAGCACTACTGATGCGCATTCTGCATACCTCTGACTGGCATTTAGGCCAGCACTTTATTACCAAAAGCCGTGCTGCCGAACATCTGGCTTTTATCAACTGGTTATTGAACCGGATCTGCGAACAGCAGATTGATGCGGTGATTGTCGCTGGAGACATATTTGATACCGGTGCGCCGCCCAGCTATGCCCGCGAGATCTATAACCGCTTTGTGGTAGAGATGAACAAGCTTGGCTGTCAGCTGGTTATCCTGGGAGGTAATCACGATTCGGTATCAACACTCAACGAATCCCGAGAGTTGCTGGCATATCTGAATACACGGGTCGTTGCCCGCGTTGAAGCCGATGCAGAAGACCAGATTATCGTGTTGAATGACCGGCACGGTAAACCTGGTGCGATCCTGTGTGCGATCCCATATATTCGCCCACGTGATGTGGTGACCAGTCAGGCCGATGAATCCGGCATTGAGAAGCAGCAAGCGTTAGGGGAGGCGATTAAAAATCACTATGCCTCTCTGTATGCGCTGGCTGAGAAAAAACGCACAGAGCTATCCGCAGACCTCCCTATTATTGCGACCGGCCACCTCACTGCGATGGGCGTCAAAAGCTCCGAGTCAGTGCGTGATATCTACATTGGCAGCCTTGAGGCGGTACCATCCAGTGCATTTCCGCCTGCAGATTACATCGCGTTGGGTCATATTCATCGCCCGCAGATTGTCGCTCAGTCGGAACATATTCGCTATTGTGGCTCACCGATACCGCTCAGCTTTGATGAGCTAGGCACACAGAAAGAGGTCCTGATGGCAGAGTTTTCTGACGGTGCACTCAGTCAGATCACTCCCATTTCGGTCCCGCTGTTTCAACCGATGCAGGTGATCAAAGGAGATTTGGAGACCATAGAGTGCGAGTTAAACCTGCTATCAGAACATCTGGATGATAAGCCTGTCTGGTTATGCATCGAAGTAGATACACAGGACTACCTGAACGATTTGCAACAACGTATTCAGGCCATGACCGCCGATATGAACGTAGAAGTGCTCCAGCTGAGGCGTGCCCGCAGCAACCGACAGGCTCAGATTGAGCGACAGGAGAAGGAGACACTGGCGGAACTGACACCCGAAGAGGTGTTCGAGCGGCGTCTGGCGCAGGAAACATTCGACGGTGAAAGTGAAGGTGAGCGGTTGACGCGTATCCGCACACGCTTTCGCAGCATCATGGAAGAGGTCAGTTCGTCTGATCAGGAAGAGGAGGTGAACGCATGAAAATCCTCAGTCTTCGTCTGAAGAACATCAACTCCCTTAAAGGCGAGTGGAAGATCGACTTCACCCAGTCCCCGTTTGCGGATAACGGCCTGTTTGCGATTACCGGTCCGACCGGTGCGGGCAAAACCACCATTCTGGATGCGATCTGCCTTGCGCTGTATCACCGTACGCCTCGGCTGAATAACATTTCGAAATCCAGCAACGAGCTGATGACCCGTGGAACTGCTGATGCACTGGCTGAAGTGGAGTTCGACGTAAAAGGCACCGCTTACCGAGCATTCTGGAGTCAGCGCCGCTCCCGTGATCAGGCCGAAGGGAATCTGCAGGATGCCAAGGTGGAGCTGGCAGGCCTGGACGATGGAAAAATCATCGCCTCGCAGGTAAAAAAGAAGAACCAGCTGATCGAACGGATTACCGGTCTGGATTTTGCCCGTTTTACCAAATCGATGATGCTGTCTCAGGGCCAGTTCGCAGCGTTTCTCAACGCCGATGCCAATGATCGTGCTGAACTGCTGGAAGAACTGACGGGTACTGAAATATACGGCCTGATTTCCGAGAAAGTGCACGAACATTTCAGCCTGCAGAAAAGTGAACTGGCGCAACTCAAAGCACGTGCAGAGGGTGTAGAGCTGCTCAGTGTCGAGCAACTCGAAGCGCTGGCTGACCGCCAACGGGAACTGACTGCGCAAGAAACACTACTCGAACAGCAGCGCCAGCAATGGCAGGCCCACAAAGCATGGTGGGAGCACTATCTGGCCGCGCAGCGTAGCGCCAACGATGCACACGCAGGTCTGCAGCAATCACAAGAGGCCTTGCATCAGGAACAATCCTCGCTGACCCGGCTGGCTCAGGCGGAACCTGCTGAAACATTGCGCACGCCGTTTTATCTGTTGCAAACGATTCGTTCTAAACAGGCAACAACGCAGGAATCCGTCACGGCGCTTAAAGTGGGCGTGACAGGCGCTGAGCAGAGCGCTGCCAATACCCAACTATCGCTGACCAGTCATGAAGAGGCGTTAAAGACCGCACGTCATGACCAGCAAGCGCTGGAAACCTTGCTCAATGAGCAGATCGTTCCGTTGGACAACCAATGTCAGCAGCTGTCCGCCGAACAAAATCGACTGAATGCGGAAAAGCAGAAGTCCGAACAGGAACTTTCCAGCACCACAGTAAGACTCAACGCGCAGCGATCTCAGGAAACAGCGCTGAAGGCTGAACTCAACGCATTAAGCGTTTACCTCCAGACACATGCTCAAGACGAGCAGTTAGCCGCTCAGCTACCACGCTGGCAGGCGCAGTTTGATCAACTCAATCAATTGCAAACTCAGACTCAAGAGCGTCAGCAGAATCTGTCAGCGCTCAATGACAATATTCAGGCACTCCGTGCTGCACAAGGGTCGTTACAGCACGATGTCGAACGTACTCAGCAACGTGTTACCGATTGTAAAACCGCATTACACACGCTTGAGACTGAATCTGCACAGCTTTTAGCCGGTAACGATGAAACCGCGCTGGAACAAGAACAGCGTATGCTGAACGAGCAGCAAGGACTTCGACTTGAGCTGCGAAACTTGTCTGAACGCTTTCAAAGCCTGAGTACAGAAAAGTCTGATCTGGGCCTCCAGCAACAAACCCTGAATGCGGCAATACAGACTCAACAGCATCAGATTCAGGCCCTGCGTCACCAATATCAGCAGAAACGAACTCACCTCAAAGACGTCAATACGCTGATTGAGCAGGAAAAGCGTATCGCTGATCTATCGGTTGAACGCGCCAAGCTACAACCCCATGAGCCATGTCCGCTCTGTGGTTCGGCTGAGCATCCACTGATCGATACCTATCAAGCGCTCAATCTATCTGAGACCGAGCAGCGTCAGCACCAACTTCAGTCTGAAATGGAAGCTATCGAGCAGCAGGCTAAAGCGCAAAAAGACGTGCTTCATAAAGACGAAGTCACTCTGGATGAGAAAACCAAACGTTACGCCGCGGTAGAGTCTGATTCCCACGCAATCACTGCACGTTGGCAGCAAATCACTGCAGAACTGAATGCACAGCTGTTGATCGGTGACGCTGTCGCCCTTAACGGTTTCTTGCAGCATAGCGACGGACGCATGCAGCACCTGAATCAGCAGCAAAGCCAGCTAAAACAATTGCAGCAACGCACCCAAGCCACGTTGACTGAACTGGCGACCGCAGAGCGTGAAGCACATAACAGCAGCCATCAAATTGCACTGAACCGTCAGCAGTATGATCACGCCGTCACGCAGACAGGCCAGTTGCAGGCTGAGTTAACAGCGTTGCAGCAACAACGCGATGATCTTGAAGGCCAGCTTAATACCCAGCTGCACACGTTAGGGCAGACGATGCCATCACTGGATCAGATTGATCCATGGCTGAACGAGCGACATCATGCTGCATCCCAATGGCAAACGTCACATCAGCAAAGCTTAGAGCATCAGAAATCACTGACAGGGCTTTTATCTGACATAAAGTCACTGGAAGACGACTCACAGCGCTTAAGTAATGCTCTATCAGAACACAGCCAGCAGTTAACACAGATCTCCGCGCAGCTGAGCGATAAACAATCGCAACGCCAGACTTTGTTTGGTGACAAACAGGTAGAAGTTGAACGTCAGCGGATGCTGCAACATTGCCAGCAAGCCGATACCGCTTATCAGCAGGCACAGCACGCGCATCAGCAAACAACACAACAGCTGCAACACCTGAGCGGACAGTTCAATAGCGCGCAACAACAGTTGACCGAACTCAATGGAGATCTGACACAGCAAGAGCAGGACTGGCAAGCGCTTTTGAACAACAGTCCATTTGAATCCCAGCAGGTTTTCGAAGCTGCACTGCTACCTGAAGAGGAACGCAGTCGCTTGGTTGCGCTGAAGAAACAACTGGAAAGCCAGCTAGAGCGTGCGCAAGCCTTAAAAGAACAAGCCGATGCAACGCTCAACGCACTGCAAAGTGGCGATCAGCAACAGCAATGGCTTCAGACTCCGGCGGAACAGGTTGAGGAACGCTTAACGCTGGTTACGACTCAATTACGTGACAACAGCCACCAGCAGGGCGAGGTCAAGCGCAGTATCGATGATGACCAGCAGCGTCGCCAAAATCAGACCGAACTCTTTGCCGAGATAGAGCGTAGTGAGGAAAATTACGATGACATTGCTTACCTGCACGCACTGATTGGCTCGCAAAAGGGTGATAAATTCAGGCGTTTTGCACAGGGCCTGACACTGGATCATCTGGTGTATCTGGCCAACAAACAACTGGATCGCCTGCATGGTCGTTATCTGCTACAACGCAAACAATCTGAAGCATTGGAACTTCAGGTACTGGACACGTGGCAGGGTGATGCCGTGCGCGATACCAAGACGCTTTCCGGTGGCGAGAGCTTTCTTGTCAGCCTTGCGTTGGCGCTGGCTCTGTCTGACCTTGTCAGTCAAAAGACCAGTATCGATTCGCTGTTTCTGGATGAAGGTTTCGGTACGCTGGATGCTGAAACACTGGATACCGCACTGGATGCGCTGGATAGCCTGAATGCTTCCGGAAAGATGATTGGTGTGATCAGCCATATCGAAGCGATGAAAGAGCGTATTCCTACACAGATTCAGGTGAAGAAAATGAATGGGCTGGGGGTCAGCCAGCTGGAGAATCAATTCAGGCTGAGAGAATAGGTATATGCAGCGCTGACAAGTGCTGAGCAACTCACTCAGCACTTGTGCCTATCCATCTATTATCTGCCAGCAGGCTATACTTACCGCTAAAACCAACAGAATTCGATCTGCCCGCAGATCAGGAACTCCGGCGCTCTACCGGCAGGCCACACACTCGCCAGATTCATGCAAAAGGGAACGTTGCTGACTGCACGTGACCCACCCAGAACGCCAATGTACTGGGTGCGATATGAAACTAGCCCTCGCCTTATGCAGCCTATTGCTCGCAGGATGTATCACTAACGACCCTACGCCGTTCCGTATTGGTGATCCCGTACCACCTCTGAGCGGCTGCGCAGAACTGCGGAGCAGAGGCGGTCACTGCTGGTCGATGCCGGATACCTTGCAGAAGGTTCTGGATGAGGCTCATGCCAAACATCAATACGTCAGCGATCTAACGCGATATCAGCGAGAAGACTATTGGATCGCCAGCCTGCAAGGGGATTGTGAAGACTTCGCGCTTTGGGCCAGAAATCGACTGGCTACGCTCGGGATCTCGTCGGATCTGGTGTATGTGCTCACCGAGAACGGTGACGACCATCTGGTGTTATCCGTGGAGGGGTGGATTCTGGATAGTCGTCATAAGTGGTTACATCGGCGTGACGATCTACGCTATGACTGGATCAGCATCGGTCAACCGGATGGGCGTTGGTATCGTATCGATAGCTAACCTCTGCACATAAAGAGAGCTTTGCATTTTGGCGCTTTCAGTTCCGTTTCAGGCATAGACGTTATGCTCGCACGAATTTGTAGATTCGATCTATCGTCCGCCCCGGCGCTAACCCAATCATGAGAGAAGAGTAACCATGCGTAAACAACTGACCGGTCTGGCTCTAACGGCACTGATTACTACACCTGCACTGGCCGACAATGGCATCATCACGGTTCAGAGCAATCACGACGTAGCGACCACAGCGGACAAACTTGAATCCGTACTTGGTCAAAAAGGTATGACAGTTTTCACCCGTATCAATCATGCAGAAGGTGCTAAAAAAGCTAACCTGGAACTGCGACCAACCGAAGTTGTGATCTTCGGCAATCCAAAAGTCGGCACACCACTGATGCTATGCAGCCAGACAGCCGCACTGGATCTGCCGCAAAAAGCGCTGATCTGGGAAGACGAAAAGGGCCAGACTTGGTTGTCTTATAATGATCCGGAATACCTGAAAGAACGTCACAACATCGAAGGCTGCGATGCCGTGATCGGCAAAGTGAAGGGCGCATTAGCCAAATTCGCAGGGGCTGCAACGCAGTAACTGATATGTTTATTGGGCGGGTTAATATGGAAGCCCTGAGGTGTCGTATGTATTCCCACGCGGAGCATGGGCACGAGATAATCTGAGCCTGTGTCTGAAACCACTGGTTC
>NZ_JBFGYC010000203.1:0-6412 GCF_041587635.1 Pontibacterium sp.
CCATTACAATAGCAACAAGAAACTTTTTCATTAGCCTGTAACCCTCTCCGGTACCGGTTTAGTGCTTTCCATCTTGGTGTAGATAGGCATCAGGAAGAAGTACGCGAAGTAAAGCGCAGTACAGATCTGAGCCATCAGCGTACGTACTGGGTTAGAAGCCACAACACCCAAGTAACCCAAAATCACAAAGGACACACAGAACACAACCAGCATTACTTTGCTGATCATACCTTTGTAACGGATGGATTTAACCGGGCTACGATCAAGCCACGGCAACACAAACAGGATTGCAATCGCACCACCCATCACAACAACACCCGGGAACTGGGAGCCAGCAATTGGCGGAATAGCACGCAGCATTGCGTAGAATGGCGTGAAGTACCATACAGGCGCGATGTGCTCTGGCGTTTTCAGCGGGTTAGCAGGTTCGAAGTTTGGTGCTTCGATCAGGTAACCACCACCTTCTGGGAAGAAGAAGATAACCGCGCAGAATACAAACAGGAAGACAACAACACCCACAATATCTTTAACAGAGTAGTAAGGGTGGAACGGGATGCCGTCTAGCGGTACACCGTTTTCATCTTTCTTCTCTTTGATCTCAACACCGTCTGGGTTGTTAGAACCTACTTCGTGCAGCGCGATGATGTGCAGAACAACCAGCGCCAACAAAACGATAGGCAAAGCAACTACGTGCAATGCAAAGAAGCGGTTCAGGGTAATACCGGAGATCAGGTAGTCACCACGAATCCACAGAGCAAGGTCTTCACCAACCCAAGGCACAGCACTGAACAGAGATACGATTACCTGCGCACCCCAGTAAGACATCTGACCCCATGGCAGCAGGTAGCCCATGAATGCTTCAGCCATCAACGCCAGGTAGATCGTCATACCGAAGATCCAAACCAGCTCACGCGGCTTGCGGTAAGAACCGTACATCATGCCACGCAGCATGTGCAGGTATACAACAACGAAGAATGCAGACGCGCCGGTAGAGTGCATATATCGCAGCAGCCAACCGTATTCCACGTCACGCATGATGTATTCGACAGATGCGAATGCACCTTCAGAGGTAGGCGTGTAGCTCATTGTCAGCCAGACACCTGTCAGGATCTGGTTAACAAGCACCAGCAGCGCCAAAGAACCAAAGAAGTACCAAAAGTTGAAGTTCTTTGGTGCGTAGTATTTAGACAGATGATCTTCCCACATTGCAGTTGCAGGGAAACGATCATCAATCCAGCCCATCAGACCTGGATTTCCTTTGTTACGGTAACCAGCCATTATGCAGTCTCCTGATCTACACCAACGATGATCACATTATCACTTTCATAGTGATGAGGCGGGATCACCAGGTTACTTGGAGCCGGGGAGCTATTCATTACACGGCCAGACAAATCGAATCGAGAACCGTGGCATGGGCAGTAATAACCACCCACCCAGTCAGCACCCAGATCTTCTGGAGCTAATTCTGGACGGTAGGTCGGAGAACAACCCAGGTGAGTACAGATACCCACCAGCACAGCAATATCCTCACGAATCGCGCGCGCCGCTGTTTTTGGGATGTACGCAGGCTGCTGTGCAGCATTCTCAGAATTAGGATCCTGAAGATTGGTCAGATTAGCCAGACTTTCCAACGCTTCTGGACTACGACGAACAATCCACACTGGCTTACCGCGCCATTTAGCGATTGTCTGCTGACCAGGCTCAAGCTTGCTAATGTCCACCTTTACAGGTGCACCCGCAGACTTTGCCTTGGCACTTGGATTCCAAGAAGCTACGAACGGGACAGCCGCTCCTACAGCACCAACCGCACCAACTGCGGATGTAGCACCGAGAAGGAGGCGACGCCGACCCTTATTCACGCCGTCATTGCTCATTTAAGATGTTCTCCCCTACTCGACCTCAAGTATTTTGCAGATGCAAAAACCATTGGCCGCTAAGTATAAAAAGCCACGGAAACATGGATTCTAAAAATGGCCAAGATATTAAAGAAATTACCCCTTTCTTACAAGGTGAATTAGGCTTATGGCCGCAAAATTAGATTAAAGTATTGACCTGAACACAGCCCCAAAAAACGGGCACAAAAAAACGCCTGATCCCAAGGGAAGCAGGCGTTTTTCTTGTATTTTGCGCTGCAACAACAGCGCAGCGAATTAACGCTTGGAGAACTGAGGCTTCTTACGTGCTTTACGCAGACCCACTTTCTTACGTTCTACCATACGAGCATCGCGAGTAACGTAACCCGCTTCACGCAGTGCTGGGCGCAGAGTCTCATCGTACTCCATCAGTGCACGAGTGATACCGTGACGAATAGCACCCGCCTGACCAGTACCACCACCGCCTTTAACGGTAACGTATACATCAAATTTACCCAGGCTATCAGTCAGTTCCAGCGGCTGACGTACGATCATACGTGCAGTTTCGCGACCAAAGAACTGATCCAAAGAACGATCGTTTACAACGATGTTACCAGTGCCCGGACGCAGGAATACGCGAGCAGTAGATGTTTTACGACGGCCTGTGCCGTAATACTGAGTAGACATATCAACCTTCCCCTTAGACGTTCAGTTCTACAGGCTGCTGAGCCTGGTGCGGATGTTCGGAGCCAGCGTACACTTTCAGTTTGGTGTACATAGCACGACCCAGCGGACCTTTTGGCAGCATGCCTTTAACAGCCAGCTCAATAGTGCGCTCTGGGAAGGTTTCGATCATTTTCTGGAAAGAAGCTTCTTTCAGGCCACCTGGGTAACCAGTGTGACGGTAGTAGATTTTGCCGTCGCGCTTGTTACCAGTAACATTTACTTTCTCAGCATTGATTACAACGATGTAGTCACCAGTATCAACGTGAGGAGTATATTCAGCTTTATGCTTGCCGCGCAGACGACGAGCGATTTCAGTAGCCATACGACCCAGGGTTTTACCCTCTGCGTCAATTACAAACCAGTCGCGTTTTACTTCGGCTGGCTTAGCAACGAAAGTTTTCATTGATATTTCGCCTTTACTTAATTTAGGGCTAGTAGCAAAACGCCGAAACATGGGCGCTGCGACCGACCTAACTTATAATTATTGGTTGTTTTCAGCAGCTCTGAAAACAACAATTACCTTTCCCGAAATGAAAGGAGCGCGAATTATAGACAACCCGCGCTCCAATATCGAGAACTTTTTACACAACAGATCAGATTTTAGTGCGATTTAGAATCAGCCATTACGCACGGTGTGCGCGTGCCAGATATTCGTGCGACTGCATCTCTAGCAAACGACTCTGTGTACGCTCGATCTCAAACTCCAGTCGGCCTTCCGTGTAGATCTCATGAATCGGCTTTTCAGCCGTCAGAATCAACTTCACACCACTGTCGTAAAACTCATCGACCATATTGATAAAGCGACGTGCAGAGTCATCGTTTGAACGACCTAGCTGCGGCACACCACTCACCAATACCGCATGGTAAATTTTTGCCAACTCGATGTAATCATTCTGAGAGCGCGGCCCTTCACACAGCTCGGTGAAATCAAACCACACTACGTCTTCGCAGCAACGGCGAGACTGGATTCCGCGGCCGTTTATTTCCACCAGCTCGCGCTCGACCACTTCCTCCAAATCAGGAGACAAGCTTTCAAAACTCGCGTTCAGGCTTTCATCGGCTTTGTCATCCAGAGGGCAGTGATAAAGTTCAGCCTGCTCCAAAGCGCGCAGACGGTAGTCCACCCCACCATCAACGTTCAATATTTCAGTGTATCGATTCAGCATATCGATCGCCGGCAAGAAGCGCGCACGCTGCAGGCCATCTTTATAAAGGCCATCAGGAACGATATTGGAGGTCGCCACCAGCGATACGCCGCTTGCAAACAGCTGTTCCATCAATCCCGCCAAAATCATGGCATCGGTAATATCGGAAACAAAGAACTCATCAAAGCAGATCACCCGCGCCTCTTCAGAGTATTTCTTACCAATGACAACCAACGGATTAGGCGTACCATCAAGCTCTTTCAGCTCTTTGTGCACACGCTGCATAAACCGGTGAAAGTGGGTACGCATTTTCTGCTCGAATGGCAGACTGTCGTAGAAGGTATCCATCAGATACGTTTTACCACGACCAACGCCGCCCCAGAAATAAAGGCCCTTGATCGGCTCAACCGTCTCTTTTTTGAACTTGCCGGATAAACGCTTCATCAACCCTTGCTTGGGCTGCGGTTTCACTGCAGTGAGGTCATCGTACAAACGCTGCAGATTTTTAACCGCCATTTCCTGAGCCGGGTCGTAAGAAAAATCGTCCCGTTCCAGGTCCTTCTTATAACGCTCCAGAGGAGTCATAGCCGCCGTTCCACTTTATCAATTGGTTACCTGTTAAACAGGGGCGCACTTTACCTATCTGATAGCTATTTAGCAAATGCAACAAAAGGCTAGGATATCCCTAAAAGACGAATCAATGGCGGCAACATAAAGGCAGTAAATGTACCTGTCATGCCCATCGCCAAGCCCCCAAACGCCCCCGCGATAGCTCCGTACTCAAACGCATATGCTGTACCCATTGCGTGCGCCGCAACACCGAGCGAAAAACCCCGAATAGCGGGATCTTCAACCTTGAGCATTTTGCAAATAAACGGCGACATCAGGCATCCTAATGCACCGGTTATTAGCACGAGCCCAGCCGTTAACGAAGGATACCCACCAATCTTATCCGCGACCCCTATCGCGATAGGGGTAGTCACCGATTTCGGCGCCAACGACAACAAGGTCTGCATCGATAACTCCAACCAGATACCAACTGCAATTGCGGTTAAGGCCGCCACCAGCGCACCGACCGTACAGGCAACCAATAACGGCACAAGCATGGACCGCACACGGGCCAGGTTGTCATACAAAGGCACAGCCAGGGCAACCACCGCAGGCCCCAACAGGAAGGAGATAAACTGAGCACCCTCCTTATAGGTCTCGTAAGGCGTCTCCGTCAGCTTTAACAATCCGATGATCAACAACAATCCGACAACAACCGGATGCAATAGCGGGGTACGCCCGGCAAGCTGGTTGATCCAGGAAGCCACCATGAAGGCAACAACCGTGACAATTATCCACAACAAAGGAGACGCCTGAAATTCCAACCACAGACTCATTTTTCCAGCCCCTCCTGCGCTTCAGATTTGTCAGCCGATGAATGCGTCCATTTCAGTAATAGCGTAACGATCAGCAACGTCACAAAGGTGCTCACAACCAATGCAGCCAATATCGCCACCCATCCGGCCGCGATCAATTCAAAATGAACCATCAGACCAACACCTGCCGGTACCAGCATCATCGGTAATATTGATAGCAGGCCTTCTGCGCTTGTACGTAAGCCACCGGCAACCTCTCCTCTGAACATAAGTCCGATCAATAGCAAGACCATCCCTACCACAGCCCCAGGCACCGGAATATCCAGTCCGTAAACGATCAATTCGCCCAGAAACTGACAACAAAGAAGAACCAAAAAACCCGCAACCATCCTACCGACCCACATCCATTTATCTTTATTATTGAATCCAACATCAATGCACAGGAATGACCGCCATTACATTCAGCAGCTCAACCGCCGCCCACAGCCCAAATAGCAAAAACAACACACCACTAACTCGATGAACCCAATGGATAGGCAAGCGCTGGAGCAACGTCCTTCCCACCAGCACCCCCATTAACGTTGTCGCACTTAGCGCAAGGGTCGATCCTAGCCATACACCTAGAGCAGACTCAACACCAGCTAATCCCGCGACAGCAATTTGAGTTTTATCACCAAACTCGGCAAGAAAAATCAGCAAAACTACTGAGAACAATAAGTGCCTGCCCACTTTATTATCATTTTCTTCAGCATCATCTTCGCCATTCTCACGTAGAGATTGAATGCCAAACAATAGAAATAGTAAGCAAACGGCGGCCAGCACCAACCAATCAGGTAACCAACGTGCGGCGACAGCCCCGACTGTCACCCCTAACAAATTCAGCAAAGAGAATGCAACTATCGCCCCTAGCAACACAGGCCAAGGCCGATATCGAGCTGCCAGCGTCATGCAGACCAACTGACTTTTATCACCAAATTCAGCAATAAACACCAGAATGAATGATTTGAATACAGGGGCAAACAGCTCCATCAAGGGCAATCCTAAGACTAGTCATGAGAAGCGGTGCATTATACGGACAGTCGACCAAACCTGCACAGACCTGCAATCAGAGCAAAATACAGATAAATAAGAAGCAGTTATTGATTATGACGCTGGGACCTCAGAGCGAACATCCCGGAAAGGTGTGCTGGCCAGATGTCTGACCAGCATCTTTTAATGATTAGTGCTTATGCTGATGTTGGTGCTGCATCTTGCCCTGCATCGCCTTCACACGGGCGCTTACTGTCAGCGTCTGACCCGAAGTAAATTTAAGCGTCAAAGGAAC
>NZ_JBFGYC010000204.1:0-6408 GCF_041587635.1 Pontibacterium sp.
AATGAGTTGGTTTGGTGATGAGAATGTTGTTAATTTGGATGATAGATAGTGCTTGCTAAGCTTTCATTTAACAAGTCAAAGCACTCGGACGTAGCAAGCTGCGCCGGTGTTTGAGGTTTTATGTTTTTCTAAAGGCCGCTGTGTGAGGAAGCTCCTATTTATATTCTGGGTAATTGTGAGTCCGATGGTAGAAGCAGAGTTATTCGTTTCAAATCAAAGTGACATCAGCCAGCGGTGGGCTATCGTCGAGGAAACCGGTGAGGCCACCTATCTGTATTTGACAGAACCAGGCAGCATGAAACCAACTTCTGATGCCTTTCTATTTTCAAAGGTTATCCTTGAATCAGGAGCAGAAGTTCAAAGCATCGCAGAGTCTGGCATGCCTCCTCCAATCCTTCGCAAGTACGCAACTTCTCAAGCCCAAAGAAAGTCTACTAACGAGGCTCAAATCAGCTTCAAGTGGTCTGCCAGTGGCGAAGCCGTCGCAGTTCTTCTTGAAGACGAGCCCTTTGCCGCTATTGCAGGTGGGGTCAGCTATTCGAAGGCCGTGGCTGCTGAAGGCCCTTGGGGTGTACCTTGGAGTGAGTCAGCTTTAAATGAGTTTTAAAAAACATAACAAATACGTCAAGGGTCGCCCGCTTCGCAGGCTGGGAACTCCGTCTGCTGCGCAGCCGTCGTGCCCTTACATAGGGCGTTATTTTCTCTAGTTACCCACGATTAATAGACACCTTCTATAGTTAGGTTTATCCCTAGCGTGGAGGTGTACGATGGCTAAAAAGAGAAAAGGAACGAAGAAAGAACGGGAAGCGAGAAAGAAATTACTCTCTGAGCCTTGGTGGAAACTACTAGATATCAAGTTTTTGATCTCGATTATTACTGTACTGTTGTTGATAATTGGGTTCGTTGCAGCAAATTAGTTGGTATCTTCGAGCATTAAAATATTGAATCAAATTGAGGTTTAAGAATATAACAAGGCCAAGCATGGAGACTTCCCTCAATAAAGTAGACGCCTCTTTTGCGCTTGAGGGTAAAGATCGCACGATGTGGGTCATTATGGGAGTGGGTAAGGTTATCGCCTAACCAAGGCGGAGATACTGGGTAGTTACAGAGGTTGGGGTGTCTTCTTTAGGTTCGTTTTCCCAGTTTGGTTTGAGTCACTTCAGTCCTTCAATCACTTCAGCCACCACGCTATTCGATAAGTGTTTCACGAAGGATCGAGCTGGCGGCGCTCAACAGCGGGTTCTCTGCCCGACCTGCAAGGTATGCGAATAACACCTGAACGGTTTGCTGGGCTTCGCTGATAATTTCAATTTCACCGCACTGTTCTGCTTCCTGTGCTGTCTCTGCATGCAGAAGGCCTATACCCACGCCGCCGGCGATCAAGGTGCGGGTCACACTTTCCCGATCAATGCTGATCATCCGTTTGGGTCTTATCTGATGTTGCTTGAACAACGCTTCAGCTGCTTGTCCGCAGCACGCATTCGCGGTTGGTCCTATCCACGGCAGTTCCGCAAGGGCTTGCCAGTCCAAAGGGGTTGAGGTGGTAACCAGTCCGGGCGGTGCTGCGAGGTAGATACCAAACTGATTGATTTCCAAGGTGGCAAGTTCCGGCCCAGGTGTGCCTGCCTCGTTATAAAAACCTGCGTCCAGATGACCGTTGCGGATACCCTGGAGTATTTCAAGGGAGGTGCCGTGTTGGAGTTCAACATCGACCTCGGGATAACGTTCAGATAACACGGTCAGCAGATGACCCAGCGCATCCGAACGGGTACTGCCACCCGCGCCCAGACGCAGTTTTCCGGTTAGACGTCCTTTGATGCGGGAGGCTTCTTCAAGCAGTTCCCGATGGGCATTCAGTGTCTGTTCCGCTTTGGTCAGTAGTCGTTGACCCTCTGGGGTTAAACTCATCCCGCGTGGTGTGCGTTCAAACAGTGGGATGCCCAGTGTCTCTTCCATCGCTTTAATATGCGCACTGACGGCGGGTTGGCTCAAGCAAAGCTGATCGGAGGCATTGGTGATACTGCCCTCACGCGCCACGGCTACGAACGTTTTGAGCTGATGAATTTCCATTCGATGATCCTGTTTTAGGGGCGTAAGGGCTGATCTTAAGAGTTTAAAGCATACCCAATATCTGCCACCACAGGAGATCTAAGGGCGTCAGTAGCACTACGCTTATGGCGAACATGATAAGGCAGAGCTTGGTCACGGCTTTGATCGGTAACTGACCGAGTTGTATTGCGGTAATCAGTGGTGGGGCCTGATAGGGCAGAAACACATTGGAAAATGCCAGTACCTGCGTCATCAACACGGTGGTCAGGGGCAAACCTGTCAGACTGGTCAGATCACTAGCAATCGGTGTGAGGATCGCCGGTACACCGGGTAGGTTGGTGACGATCGCGACCAGTGTGGAGATGGCTGTTAGGACAACAATATTCCAAAGTGGTTGATCAGCTGAAAACCCGGCCTGTTCGTTCAGGTTTTGCAGCAAGGATTCCCCCAGACCGCTCGCGGAGATGACCGCGCCTAACCCCATGATGCCTGCGACAAAGAGCAGTGGGGCGTACTTAATATCCTCATTCAGGCAGTTTTTAGACGTAAGCCTGGATGAAGGCCACAAGCAATAGAGTGCGGCGGCCAAACCAATCCATCCCGGAGAGATGTTGTGAATACCGTCAGTGAACCAGAGGATGAGGCACAGTCCCAATACGGCACTTAAGCGGCACTCTTCTGAGGTCATTGGATTGCGGGTATCGGCTTGAGACGGTGTGTTTTGTGTAGGGGCGCGATCAGGGAATATCCACAGAATGACGCACACCAGCAGTGCCGCTTTGAGCGCACCCAATACGGGGAAGTGCAGCAGAAGATAATCCCAATACGCGAGATCGTGGCCATATAGGTTTTCCGCCATCCCGGCCAGAATCATATTGGGCGCATTGGACGGAAGGATTGCGAATGCAGGCAGACAGGTACCAAACGCCGCCGCAGTTAACATGCCGATCCGACCGTTGGAACCCGCAGGGTATCCGCTATGATCTGCCAGCGCGATGATGATGGGCATCAGTAACACGATACGTCCCATTGCGGACGGCATCACAAATGCCAGCGCGAGGCCAAAGACTAGAATGCCTGAAATGATACTGGAATAACGTGTGCCGATCATTCTTGAGAGTAGGGCTGCGGCACGCCGTCCTAGTCCTGTGAAGTTGATGGCTGCACCCAGAATCAGTCCGCTAAACAGTAGCCAGAATGTTGATGACTGAAAACCCGAAAATACAGTTGCAGCGGGTGCAATCTCGAAGACCATCGCCACCGTAAAGAAGGCGAGTGCGGGCCAGTATTCGGGGACTGCAGCCGTTGCCCATAAGCCGATACAGAAGACGGTCAGCGCTGAAGCTACAGCCATCTGAAGTGGCAAAAAATCAGCGGCGATGAACCCGGTAATAATGGCTGCGGTGATAACTGCGATGACCTGCTGTGAGCGTCGAGATAATCGTGATGAGGGAGCTGTCATCGATGCGGATAGGCCGGTGTGCCGCTCTGCATCCGTTGATACCGGTTGCGATTGGAGTCTATGTTCGCTCATGAAAAAACGTTGCCTCGCGTGTATGCTGTGTCATAAGGCGACAGTACATCCACGAGTGGCGGGCAATCCAATCGTTTATCCTGAGGTGTGGCCTCAGTAAACCGGAAGGGGTGTCTTGCGCCACAGGTTACGCCTCTTCATCAGCGCCGTTCTTCAAGGAAACGATAGGTACTTTTTTATGGAAAATAGACAGTACACCATCAGGACAATGCAGCCGCAGGACGTGACTATGGCGGTCGAGTGGGCGGCGGCGGAAGGCTGGAATCCCGGTTTACATGATGCCGAGTGCTATCGTAAGGCTGATCCAAGCGGTTTTCTGGTGGGCCTGTTGGATGATGAACCCATTGCCGTGATCTCCGTGATCAAATACAACGCAGCGTTTGGTTTTTTGGGCTTTTATATCGTGAAGCCAGAATACCGCGGCAAAGGCTATGGGATTCAGATCTGGAACGCCGGACTGGAATACCTGAAGGGTACGAATATTGGGTTGGATGGCGTTGTCGAGCAGCAGGATAACTACAAGCAATCAGGTTTTAAGCTCGCCTATCGTAATATCCGTTACGAAGGCCGGGGCGGCGGTGTTGCGCCAGACAATAGCGGGATTGTTGCGCTATCGACCCTGCCGTTTGAGGTGGTGGAGTCCTATGATCGTCCTTTCCTTCCAGCTGACCGTGCTCAGTTTATCCAAGCCTGGATCAGCCAGCCTGATTGTCATGCACTGGGTGTGATGCAGGACGGCGAATTGGCCGGTTATGGTGTCATTCGTCAGTGCCGGTCCGGGTACAAAATTGCACCCCTGTATGCCGACACGCCTGCATTGGCCGAGCAGCTATTTATCGCATTGAAATCTCATGTGAGCGCGTCTGATCTGATCTATCTGGATACGCCAGAACGGAATCAGGCGGCTGTTTCACTGGCAGAACGGCACAATATGACGCTGTCGTTTGAGACCGCCCGTATGTATACGCAGGCGATGCCACCATTGCCGGTTGAGCGGTTGTTTGGTGTGGCGTCCTTTGAAATTGGATAAGCCCGTCTATTCTGCTGTGATAGCGCATACCTATAAGCTCTATAAGGATAATAGATTTCAATAGTTAAAGTGCCGCGCCTAAGCTTGAGATACAGGGTGAGTGATCCTCTCTGCTCACCGCATCCAACGTGTATCTGGAGCAATCAACATGAGCAAGCAGACTTTGACCACCGCGACGGGTTCTCCGGTCGCGGATGATGACAACAGCATCAGTGTTGGAGAGCGCGGTTCTCTGACGTTTGATAACCACTATACCTTCGAAAAGCTGGCGCACTTTAACCGCGAGCGTATCCCCGAACGGGTTGTTCATGCGCGGGGTACCGGTGCCTATGGCCAGTTCACCGTATCCCGATCACTGACGGACTACACCATCGCCAGTTTCCTGCAGGAGGTTGGTCAGAGCACAGAGGTGTTTGTTCGATTCTCTACGGTGGGCGGCGGGCAGGATTCCAGCGACTACGCCCGAGATCCGCGTGGTTTTGCGATCAAGTTTTATACCGATCAGGGTAACTACGATATGGTGGGCAATAACACGCCGGTCTTTTTCCTGCGTGATGCCATCAAGTTTCCCGATTTTATCCACTCTCAGAAGAAGAACCCCCGTACGAATCTGCCCGATCCGGCGGCGATGTTTGAGTTCTGGGCGAACCATCCACAGTCACTGCATCAGATGACAATCCTGATGTCTGATCGGGGTATCCCTGCGTCCTATCGTCATATGCACGGTTTCAGCTCCCATACCTTCAGTTTCTGGAACAGCAAAGGTGAGCGGGTCTGGTTCAAGTGGCACTTCAAATCCAATCAGGGCATTCAGACGCTGACCAATGAACAAGCTGCTGTCACCTCGCCTATCGGTGCACAGCAGGATCTGGTGGAAGCGATTGATGCGGGTGATTACCCAAGCTGGACGGCCAAAGTGCAGATGATGACCGAAGCCGAGGCGAAGACCTATGCGATCAATCCGTTTGATCTGACCAAAGTATGGCCGCATGCGGATTTCCCATTGATCGAGGTGGGGCAGCTGGAGCTGAACCGCAATGTGGAAAACTACTTTGCTGAAACCGAGCAGGCGTGTTTTGCGCCGAGTAATCTGGTGCCGGGGATTGGTGCCTCGCCGGACAAAATGTTGCAGGGCCGACTGCTGGCGTATCAGGATGCGCATCGCTATCGGGTGGGCGCGAACGCCAACCAGCTGCCAGTGAATGCGGCGAAATGTCCGGTGAATCACTATCAGCGTGATGGGGCGATGGCAGGTATGTGTCCTGCGCATGGCGCGGCTGCGGTGCAGACCTCACGGGTGAACTACTATCCGAATGATCAGATCAACGATGGTGCGCCGGTGCCTGATCCTGCGGTAGCGGAACCGCCGATGCCGGTACTGGAAAGTGCATGGGTTGCACGCCATGGACTGGCCGATGACGAAGACCACTACACACAGGCCGGTGATCTGTTCCGCTTAATGAATGATTCACAAAAAGATCAGCTGACGACCACCATTGCGGGTGGCTTGATCCATGCGTCTGAATCAGCTCAGCAGCGGATGCTGGCACAATTTGCCAAGGCAGACTCTGATTATGCCGCGCGTATCGTTTCAGCGATGGAATCGATGCGTTAATACAGTCTTTAATAACACATCCGGTGCCTCCACAGAGCAAGGTAATCATACTGTGCTTTGTGTCGGTAACCGGTTTCACAACTATTTTTTCCAAAACGGTTTGTTGCTTTCTGCTAAAGCGTCGACACGACTAATACCGATGTCTTTGAGCTGGTGGTGATCCAGTTTAACCAGCTCACG
>NZ_JBFGYC010000205.1:0-6408 GCF_041587635.1 Pontibacterium sp.
CATTGATAAAAAAACAGCCATGAAAAGGCTGCAGTACATCGATCCGATCGTTAAACCAGTTGTCCAACGCTTCAAATTGAGCTTCGACCATTTCTACTGCAGATGCGGCCTCACTAAGACAGCCGTTAAGCCAGTCACAAAAGCGCTGATCGCGATACTCCAGCACTGCCAACACCAGCTCATCTTTACCCGAAAAATGATGGTAGAGCGTTTTCTTAGCCACACCGGATTCAGACAGAATTTCGTTGATACCTACCGCATGAACACCTTTTTGGTAGAAAAGCTCAAACGCAGTGGTAATCAGATGAAGTCGTTTCTCAGACATAAGACTCAAGGTTTCCGACAGGAAAAACGATATTGACACAGGTAGACCGAACTGTCTACCATGAGCAAAAGTAGACAAATCGGTCTACCTTGGTACACACCCTAAAACCCGGGACTTCAGGAGATACCTTATGTCTGCGTTGTTAAATAAACTGAAAGGTGATGGAGCAGCACTGCCGCCAAAACACCCGCTCAAGAACATCCTTCTGGCCGGACTGGGTGGTTTCATTGCCATAGCGGTGATCGCAGGTATCGCAGACAACCTTCAGGCAGCACTGGTGCTTGGCTCCTTCGGTGCCTCATGTGTGTTGGTGTTTGGCTTTCCGGATGCCCCCTTTTCGCAGCCGAGAAATGTGATCGCCGGGCACTTTCTAAGCTCACTGGTCGGCTTGTTGTTCCTGACACTCTGTGGGCCAACCTGGTGGTCTGTCGCGCTGGCGGTAGGCACCGCAATCGCATTGATGATGGCAACGCGCACAGTGCATCCGCCCGCCGGTTCCAATCCGGTGATTGTATTTTTGATGCAGCCGAGTTGGGATTTTCTGCTGTTCCCCACTTTAAGTGGAGCGGTGCTATTAGTTGCCGTCGCCGTGGTATACAACAATCTCAGTAGACAAGCGAATTACCCCAAGTATTGGTAATGGAGTAAGACAAGCAACAAACCGGGTGCACAGGATCCACTGGACGACTGTGATTAGAAATAAGCTAGTTTGATCCGGCCAGCCAAATCACCTCGCGGACCCGCCCTATCAGATTATTCACTGCAATGGCGATGTCTGGCTTTGGGCGGCTATTCTTTGAGAGTTCGTGCGCTAATGTAAATTTTCAACTATTGGCTACGCACCCGACAACACATACAGTCCTTCAGAAGGAAGGTTGCCATCTTTGGGTATCAAATTACCGACAAGGATCTCGCACCTTGCTTCTTTCAAATATGGCCTATGCTTGGAATATATGCAGCCGCCATGGAAGTCACTGCCCGCATCCCAAGATAGGCTAATGACTTACGGGCTATGGTTACTTTATCCATTCTTTAGTGAGTCATAACGCCACGCTGTGCTCCCAAGGAGCACAAGGTTTCAGGCTCATGTCTAAAAACACGCTTACAATCCGTGACAACCGCACGGGGAAAACTCTGGATCTAGAGATCCAACAAGGGGTTGCCGGTCCACCCGTGGTGGATATTCGGGGGCTCTACGGGGAGCTAGGACTCTTCACCCTCGACCCGGGCTACAAATCGACAGCCTCCTGTACCAGCCACATCACCTTTATCGACGGCGAGAAAGGAATTCTGCTGTACCGTGGCTATCCCATCGAGCAACTGGCGGAGAAAAGTAGCTTCAGCGAGACAGCTTACTTGTTGATGAAAGGAGAGCTGCCCAATCGTCAGCAATTTGATGAGTTCAATACACTGCTGACCCAGCACACCATGGTGCACGAACAACTGCTTAACTTCTTCCAAGGCTTTAGGCGTGACGCCCATCCGATGGCGATTATGGTTGGCGTGGTCGGTGCCCTCTCCGCGTTCTACCACGACTCGCTGGATATCCATGATCCACAACACAGGGAGATTTCAGCGATCAGGTTGCTCGCGAAGATACCCACCATCGCAGCCGCCTCCTATAAACATGCGATCGGGCAACCGTTTATCTACCCGGACAATGATCTCGACTATTCCAGCAATCTGCTGAAGATGCTCTTCGCCGTGCCCTGCGAGGACTATGAGGTGAATCCGGTAGTCGCGGAGGCACTGGACAAGATTCTTATTCTTCACGCCGATCACGAACAGAACGCCTCCACCTCAACCGTTCGCCTGGCCGGTTCCACCGGAGCCAACCCTTTTGCGGCGATCTCTGCCGGCATCAGCGCCCTGTGGGGACCTCTGCACGGCGGTGCTAATGAAGCCGTACTGAGTATGCTGCATGAGATCGGTGACGTGAAAAAGCTGCCTAAGTATCTCAAACGAGCGACTGACCCTGATGATCCCTTCCGACTAATGGGCTTTGGCCACCGGGTGTATCGCAGTCACGACCCAAGGGCCCGGGTACTGCGTAAAGAAGCACAGAAGGTACTTACCGCCCTTGATCGTCAGGATGATCCCCTCTTCGCGTTAGCCCTGGAATTGGAACGCATAGCGTTGGAAGACGACTACTTCATTAAGAAAAAGCTCTACCCCAATGTGGACTTCTACTCAGGCATCATCGAAAGTGCGATGGGCATCCCGTCCAACATGTTCACGGTGATGTTTGCCCTGGCCCGCAGTGTGGGTTGGATCGCCCAGTGGAAAGAGATGATCGTGGACAAGGATCAGGTCATCGGTCGTCCACGCCAGCTCTATCAGGGCGCAGCTCAACGTGATTATCTGGCTATCAATAAACGTTAAGGCTTAAGGTGTCGGGCTAAATTAAGTTATCGGTAACCAACAGCCTGAGATTACTGGATATCAGCCTGCGGGGGAAAGCGCGAAACCAGCGCTTGCTTAAGGCGCTCGACGTCAGACTCAAGGGCTGATAACGCTTCTGGGGCTGCGTCGAGTTCAGCCTCTCGTGCCATCAGTTCAAGCTTCAGGGCACTGGCAACCGTCCGCTTCGCCGCAAAAACAGCTACCGTTCCCTTTAGGGTGTGGGCCGCTCGCCGCAATGCAACAGCATCACCCGCTGCCAGCGTGGCATGAATCTCAGACATTAATTTAGGACACTCATCGTAAAACAGTTCGACCAGTTCTTTGAGGATGTCGGCATCACCGCCAACCCCCTCTAACGCACCGTCAGGATCAAACACCTCAGCAGGGTCCAGATACTGCGTGTCCCGGATCACCTCCTGTGATTGTGCCTCTTTCGATGGGGAGCTCTGAGGTGAAGTCACCTCAGTATCTGACACTGTAGACACACCCGCTTCTGATGCGGCCGCGTTTACCACCTGATCAATCGTGTCGTAGAGTTGTTGGGAGCGTATTGGTTTGGGAATATAGTCATCCATCCCCGCACGCAGGCACTGCTCCCGGTCTCCTTTCATGGCATTGGCCGTCATGGCGATGATGGGCAGGTGCGACGCGCCGCCTGCCTCCAACTCCCGAATTCGTGCGGTTGCCTGTAAACCGTCCATCTCCGGCATCTGCACATCCATAAGCACCAGATCGAAGGGTTCACGTTCAAACCATTCCACCGCTTGTTTACCGTCATTAGCGATGACGACGGAATGCCCGCGCTGCTCCAACAACTTGGTGGCAACCTTCTGGTTGATCAGACCATCTTCAGCCAGAAGAATATGCAGAGGGGCCCCGCCAGGCACAGATGCCTCGGCAGCCTCAGGCTGGATCACCAATCCTTTCAGACTGAGAATGGCATCCAGCAGGTTGGACTGTTTAACCGGTTTCGTCAGGTAACGGGCGATCCCCCTATCCTGAAGGCTGGCTGATTTTGTGGACTGCCCCACGGAAGAGAGCATAATAATCGCTATATCCGAATAGTTCGGGTCTCCTCGTATCCTCCGCGCTACCGCAAAGCCATCCATGCCGGGCATCATCGCATCCAGCAATATCAGGTGATAAGGCGTTCCAGCGCCCCGTGCCCGCTCCAGCTTATCTAACGCGTCTTCGCCCGAGGCAGCGGTCATGGGTTTCATACACCAGTTGACCAGCATCTCTTCGAGGATACGTCGGTTGGTACTATTGTCATCAACGATCAGAACCGGCAACTCATAAAGCGCTGAAAGCTCCCTTGGAAGATGAGTGCCAGGCCCCAGTTGACGTTGCAGAACCAACGAAAAGTGGAAAATTGTCCCCTCACCAACGGTGCTTTCCATCGACATCTCCCCGCCCATCATGCCCACCAGCTGGGATGAAATGGCCAGCCCCAGACCCGTGCCGCCAAAGCGGCGGGAGATAGAACTATCAACCTGGCTAAAGGACTCAAAGATATGCTGGCGCTGCTCTGGAGGGATACCAATTCCCGTGTCACGTACAGAGAAAACGAGTTCAACTTCGCTTTCCTTCAGGGCTTGCGGCCTGATATCCACCAGAATCTCCCCTAGTTCGGTAAATTTGATCGCGTTACCGACCAAGTTGACAATGATCTGCCGCAACCGTCCGGGATCACCGATCAATGCATCAGGAATCTGCGGAGAGATGCGACCAACAAGTTCCAACCCCTTCTCAGAGGCACGCATCGCCAAGGTCTGTAGAGTGTCGTCCAGTGTATCCCGCAGATTAAAGTCAATTTCTTCCAACTCCAGTTTCCCCGCTTCGATCTTCGAGAAATCCAGGATGTCATTCAGCAACCGCAACAGCGTATCTGCCGATTGTTGAATTAGGGTCAGGTACTCCTGTTGCTGTGTGGAAAGCAGGGTGTTACCGAGCAGTTCGGACATTCCTATAACGCCGTTCATCGGTGTCCTGATCTCATGGCTCATATTGGCCAGAAACTCGCTTTTAGCGTTTGAAGCCTGTTCGGCTGCAACTTTGGCCTTGTGTAACTCCTCATGGGACGCTTTTAATTCAGCGGTACGTTGCTCGAACTGCTTTTCCAGTCGTGCATTGATCGTAAGCAGTTCCTCCTGCAGAGCTTGCGCTTGGGCCTGGACACGTTTCTGTTCAGTAATATCGGTGATAAAGCCTTCCTGCACCTGAAGATCACCGTCGGGACCAAAGACACCACAACCCTGTTCCCACACCCACTTCTCCTCACCACTACGGGTACGAATACGGTATTCAGTTCGATAGGGACGCTTTTCGCTCAGTGACTGCTGTGTCTGCGCCAACACCCGATCCCGGTCCTCCGGATACATCAAGTCGCTATAGTCGACGATCTCGCCAGCAACAAGTTCCTCCGGCGTGTATCCGGTCAGTTCCACACAACCCCCACTGACAAACTCGACGGACCACCTTGGGCTATCAAGTCCGCGATAAACAACACCGGGAAGATTAGCGATCAGCGTCGTAAGACGGCGACGACTCTCCGCCAATTCCTGAGTGGTGCTGTTCCTCTGGGCCTCGACCCTCTTCTGTTCAGTAATATCCGTGGCAAAGCCTTCCAGCGCCTGCAGCTCACCATCCGATCCGTAAACACCGCACCCCTGAGTCCATATCCACTTTTCCGTTCCGTCGCGGGTAGGTACACGGTGTTCGAATTGATAAGGGTGTCCATCACGCAGCGACTGCTGAATGACCTGCCAAATGCGCTCGCGATCTTCCGGGAATACGATGAGGCCAAAGTGATCCAGCTCCTGCGGTGAGTAACCCGTCAGTTCCAGGCAACCATCACTGACAAACTCAGTGGGCCACTCAGGGGTATTGAGAATACGGTAGGCAATACCGGGCAGATTAGATATCAGTGTGGATAGACGGCGGCGGCTCTCCTCGAGCGCCTGGGTTGTCGTTTCCCGTTGATCCTGAGCCCGCTTCTGATCAGTGATATCCGTGATAAAGCCTTCCAGTGCCAGAAATGCACCATCAGAATCGAAAACACCACACCCCTGCTCCCATACCCACTTCTCCTCTTTGTCCCGGGTATGGATACGATATTCGACCTGATACGGGCATCGTTCACGCAGTGCCCCTTGTACCTGATCCCATAAGGGGCCCCGGTCCTCTGGATGCACCAGCTCACTATAGTTGATAAACCCACCGATACTCAGCTCCTGCGGTGAGTAGCCGGTCAGCGCTCGGCAACCCTCACTGACAAACTCCATAGGCCATTCGGGGGTATTGAGGCACCGAAAGGCAAAGCCCGGTAGGTTAGCCATCAGTGTGTCGAGGCGACGGCGGCTCTCCGCCAGCGCCTGGGAGGTGTTGTTTTTTTCACTTAAGGGTGGTTGCTTCATGAGCATACCCCACTTAGTTATAAAACCCAGGCGATCCTGCTGATTAAGGGAAGATTCCCCTCAGTAGTTTGGCCTGAGTGATGCGGTCTATGCCTTCGATCAGGGCTGCGGTGCGCATATCCAAGTGGTCTCGTTGCGAGCGTTGCAGGGTGCTGTGAAAGGCATCGGTCATGATTTTATGCAGCCGACCATTGATCTCCTCATGTGACCACATATAGTTTTGGGTTCCCTGTACCCATTCGAAGTAGGAGACGGTCACCCCGC
>NZ_JBFGYC010000206.1:0-6392 GCF_041587635.1 Pontibacterium sp.
AACCGCATGTACATTAGTGGCAATCGCCAAAGGCAGTATTGCGACTGCAAAACCCGCTAACCGAGGAACAGGCAACCGCCATCTAACGTTCGATCTTTCTTTATTATTTTTCATCGATCTCTCCGTGCTACAAGTTAAAACTTAAACCATGACTCTGGAAGCGGCACTGTTTATTCAGCCCTGCTATTTGGAAAATATTTAGAAACCTATTCCCCGACCATTTCACGTAATTAATTTTTATCTCAAGAACTCACCACCAGGAATACCCACAAAGAGTTAACGATCAAAAAACACAAAAAACAAACTCGACATGCCATACCCCAGGTACTAATGAATTTCTGAATACCCTTACACTAGGCAAGAGCATGCCATTCGAAAATACCCACAACAGGGTAACGCCAACTCCTTGTAATATAATAAGTTTCTTAAAAAACAAAAAGAATTACCGCATACATACTCATTGGGGCACTGCTATAAAAAACACCTCGTACCCTATACGGGGTATTCATTAAAAGCCCTAAAAACGGTAGAAACAAAATAACAACCCAATACTTTCAGAAACACATAAAAGCACTCATCAAAACGAGCAATCATAAAAACCAACAGACGATTAAACTAAAAGCCAAAACCAGAGCTATTAACCCACCACCCCTTTCAATATTAGATCTACATTGAACCCAATTTAATATTGAGAGTAATACGCGACGACACACCATTATTTCAGATTGCTCATCCCCTGGAATCTTAGCTGCCCTTTGGGCAGCATTTTTTAACGGATTATCTTCGTATAAGAGAACATTTATATGAGTCATAACGACGAAACTCGCAGTAATACATTAAGTATCAAAGAGGGGCAGCTTTATATTGAAGGCTGTAGCACCGTTGAACTGGCAGAAAAATTTGGCACCCCACTGTTTGTCTTGTCAGAAAAGCACCTTCGCCAGAATCTACGTGCATATCAGGCGGCATTCGAGGCGCACTGGCCTGAGGGCGAAGTCCGCATAATGCCGGCGATTAAAGCGAACCCAACGATCGCAGTACGACGAGTATTATCTGAGGAGGGTGCTGGCTGTGACGTATTTGGTCCCGGCGAACTGGAATGTGCTTTGCGTGGTGGCGTTAACCCGGAAATGATCTCGGTCAACGGCTCTATCAAGGACCACGCAATCATCGAAAAAGCGATTCTGTTGGGCGCACGTATCGTGCTGGATAGCCCAAAAGAGCTGGAGATCTGCAATGAAGTCGGTGAAAAGCTCAACAAAACCGCTCGGGTCATGTTTCGCCTTAAACCCTATCTGCATGATCTGGGGGAGAGATCTGATTTTCTGCCACAACAGGAGATCAGGGAGCTAACTCAGACAATTAAATACGGCATCCCAACATCTGAAGTGTTGCCAATGGGGCCCCGTGCGATCGAGCTCCCTTTTGTCGAGCCTGTCGGTGTGCATATCCATATGGGCCGACACAGCAAAAAACTAGCCGTATGGTCCCAGCTGATTAAGGGGTATGTGGACCTGATCAGCCAACTCAGCGCACGGATGGGGGGATGGATTCCTCAGGAAGTGGATTTTGGCGGTGGTTTTGCCGCACCTCAGGATCAGGAAACACGTGTTGCGGTCACCGATTATCCGACCCCCTCTCTAGGTGATTATGCCCGTACAATCACCACGAGCTTCCGTAACGCCATGCAACGACATGGGCTTTCCACCAACGGAATCATGATCGAAGTTGAACCCGGCCGCGGACTTCACAACGAAACCATGATCCATCTCACCCAGGTTCATAACATCAAACAGGAATCCATTAATCTGGATCATCGCTGGGCAGAAGTGGATACATCAGAAGTATTTCTCGGCATCATGGGTGTAAACCCGACCCCACCTTTTGATTACGTTGTGGCGAATAAAGCGTACCGTCCCAGAAACCACCGTTTCGATATTGTGGGTATGACTTGTAACGCTGAGTGGTTGTACCAACAAGTACCCGTACCCGAACTGGAAGCCGGAGACATTATCGCCATGCTGAATACGGGTGCCTACATCGAACCAATGGCCGCAAACTTCAATGCCCTGCCCCGTCCCGGTATGGTGTTAGTCAACGGTGATCAGGCGGATATGATCAAGCGTCATGAGACACTGGATGACGTATTTGCCCGTCATGTAGTTCCAGAGCGGCTAAGATAGACTGAAACCAGCCCTCTAACTACTTGTTTTGTTAACCCATATCGCTGCACGTTGCGGCAGCGATTAATCTCCTGTGAGCCTATTAAAATGACTTGTGAACGTTTTTCTCTGAACGGCAAAACTGCACTCGTGACGGGTGCGTCCAGTGGTCTGGGGCATCACTTTGCCAAGGCCCTTTCCGCAGCTGGCGCCAACGTTGTGATCTGTGCTCGCCGGATCGAACGCCTTAACCACCTTGCCTATGAGATAGAACAAGACGGTGGTAAAGCCCTTCCGGTCATGATGGACGTCACCAAAACAGACAGCATTAAAGAAGCGTTCGATAGCGCTGAACAAGCATTTAGCCACGTCGATATTGTGATCAATAACGCCGGCATTGGCGATCCGGGTGACTTCCTTAGCATGAGCGAAGAGAGCTGGGATAACATGATGGACACCAATCTGAAATCGGTATGGCACCTCAGCCAAGAAGCCGCAAACCGCCTGATCAACCACAAAAAAAGCGGAAGCATCATCAATATCGCATCCATCCTTGGCCTGCGTGTAGCCCCTAAACTCAGCCACTACGCCACTGCCAAAGCGGGTGTTATCCAACTGACCAAATCCTTAGGACTCGAACTGGCACGTCACCAGATCCGTGTTAATGCGATTGCACCGGGTTATATACGCACAGAGATGAACGACGCATTTTTTAGCAGCGAACCGGGTCAAGATTACATCAAACAGAAAATGCCGATGCGTCGCCTCGGCAACGTAGATGAGCTTGTCGGTCCGTTGTTACTTCTCGCCAGCGATGCGGGATCATTTATGACCGGCTCAGTTATCACCGTGGATGGCGGCCAGGTGATCAATGCCTTGTAGTTGTGGGCAGATTCTTCCGTTTTTCCGCAGCCAGATTGCCTCAATCCTTCGCGCCAGTGTAATGTCACTGGCGTAACCCGCCGATTTATCTAGACTCGCTTTTGAGCAACTTTTCCAGACGGAATACATGCTCGTCGTGATCTCCCAACATACGTAATGCGTCTGCCAGTTTCAGTAGATACTCAGCATTAGGACCGCTGGGACCGGATGCCATCGCGATCTGTCTGGCCATTTGCTCATCCTTGTCCGGCCCCAAATACGCGGCGTTGTCTTCGGATGCGACATAAACCAGTCCATCCCTCTGGCTGCCATCATCAAATGTCATCGGGGTAAAAAAGCGCAGATAGCCGTTCTTTTCCCGGACATCCAGATGATCGAACACCTCCGTGGATACCCGATAGGCGATCCCCTTACAATGACTGCCTTCACACTCAACCAGTGTGACCACCCGCCCTGGTACCTCATACGTACCACGATGATCATGAGACCCCTGCCAGAAGCGACGTTCCCAGTTTTGAATGCTAGCGGGACGCGATTCCAGATACTCAAAATCCACTTTAAAGATCAGTGAGCCATAGCCAAACAGCCAGACAGTGTCCAAGTGTTCCAACGGTTGGCGTTGGCGATTAAGTTCAACAGTATTAAACGACATAGCAAAACATTCTGTAATTCGTTCTAGAGGAGGAGATATATGGCAACGAGGCCAACTATCTCGTGGTTAATGGATTGAGTAAAAAGCTCACGTTAGCATGAATGGCATCTCGAAATAGAAGCCAACCATCTACAAGCTGTAACCACGAACCTCTCTGCCCCTAAGGAGAAAACTTCTGTGCTTCCTGAGCGCCTTTAACCTGGTCCACGACTATAAACCTAAGAATACATCTTTTTGGGGAATGCCATGTAACCAAGGGCTATTTCAGAATGTAGCACGGAAGTATTTGAGTCATAAAAAAGTGCGATCCGTGATCTATGCAATACTTAGGTTATGGCCCCTTAACAGGGTTAAACCAATTTCATACCGGTAGCTTTATGTATGAATTTTATTACGCCAATTTTTCTGCACCCGCCGGATGGCTGCTATTAATTAGCCTGCTGGCAACACTCGTTTGCCACATTATGGTGTTGTATCTGGGCATGAAGATCGATAGCGCGGTGAAAGCGGCTCTGGCTGAAGTGCACGATGTGATCGCCTCCCATATTGCGATGAAAGAACGCGAACAACTCGAGATATGGCGCTCAGGACGCAAGATCTGCGCGTTTATCATTCCTCTGTTGCTGGCAGCCTGGCTGGTAGGGTTAGGTCGCCCCTGACATCCCCTGATCTCTTCTTATTCCACGCAATCCGACCATATTCACCCACCATTTCTCCCGCCTTTTCGTACCCTGTTGGTGGTAACTCATTCATGAATTCCTCGTGCTTAAATAGGCCAACGTCTTAAAAAGCATTGGTTATGGCGCTTAACTCCTCTGGCAGTCCAAGCACTGAGCCAAACGCATCAATGCAATAGCTACGTACCCATTCAACTTCGTTCGACCACAATAAAAAGGCAGAGAATTATGGATGCGAATGTTCGCGCGCTGATCGATCAGTATGGCGTTACCGCCGACACCCTGCGATTCCTCGATCAACCTAAGCGTATGTTTATCGATGGCGAGTTCATCAACGGTAATCACCCGATGGCGCGGGTCGAAGATCCCTCTACCGGCGGCCAACTGACCGAGATCCCTCTCGGCACAGCCGATGACGTTGATACCGCAGTGGCTGCGGCCAAGCATGCGATGACAAAGGGCGAGTGGTCCAAAGCGACTCCACGTGACCGCGAACAGGTGTTGCGCCGAATTGCAGAACTGATTCGTGAAAATGCCCAAACGCTGGCTGAGATTGAGTGTCTGGACAGCGGAAAAGCCATCACCGGCTGTAAAGCCGTCGATATTAATGTGGGTGCCAACACATTCGAGTACTTCGCTGGCTGGGCGACCAAGATTCAGGGAGCAACCCGCGACACCTCTTTCCCAATCGAATGCGTCACATACACCCGTAAAGAACCGGTGGGAGTTGTTGGTGCCATCGTACCGTGGAACTGGCCGTTCGCTATGGCCGTCTGGAAACTGGCAGCGCCGCTGGCGGTTGGCTGTTCCGTAGTATTGAAGCCAGCAGAGCTCACCTCGCTGTCAATGCTTTACCTGATGGAACTGTGCATTAAGGCAGGTCTGCCACATGGTGCAATTAACATCGTCACCGGCAAAGGCTCCGTGATCGGTAACCATCTGGTGGCGCACCCCGATGTAGCTAAGGTTTCCTTCACCGGTTCAACCCCGGTGGGTAAGGTTGTTGGTGCAGCCGCGGTTAACAATGTGGCCCATATGACGCTGGAGTTGGGTGGAAAATCCCCGATGGTCGCGTTTGAAGATGCGGACATTGATGCTGTCGCACGCGCCACACTGAACAGCGTGTACTTCAATGCCGGTCAGGTCTGTTCTGCAGGATCACGCCTCTATGTACACCGATCCCGCTACGAAGAAGCAGTTGAGAAGGTTCAGGCTATCGCCGAAAGCATAAAGCTGGCACCTTCGCTGGACCCAACAGGTGTTATGGGCCCTGTCATCTCGGCGGGACAGCGCAACAGCATTCTGGGGTATATTGATAAAGGTAAGGCCGAAGGTGCCACACTGGTGACCGGTGGTCACGCTATCGATGGCCCAGGTCACTTTATCCAGCCGACCCTGTTTGCCGATTGCCGCAACGATATGACTATCGTGCAGGAGGAGATATTCGGACCCGTGCTGGCAATGTCGGTCTTCGACGACGAAGAGGAAGCGATGACGCTGGCCAATGACAGCATCTTTGGTCTGGCCGCGAGTATCTGGACACAAGATCTTTCCCGCGCCCACCGCCTGATCCCTCAGATGGAAGCCGGTAGCGTATGGGTAAATATCCATGATCCGGGTGATCCTTCTATGCCGTTCGGCGGATTTAAGCAGTCAGGTATCGGTAAAGATCTGGGTCCGGAACAGCTGGATTATTTCCTTGAGACAAAAGGCGTCTGGATCAAGGTCTGATTGGCGAGGTAATAAAAGAGATGACCCAAATGAAAAAAGTAGAAGTCGTACTCTACTCCCAGTTCTCTGAGGAGATTGCCGAGTTTGTGCGTCAGCACCTGGAAACCGCAGCCAACTTCAATATTTCAGGCGCACTGGATGGCCTGGACGATGATCAGCTGCGAACCATGGCCGCCGATCCGATTGCCACAGGTGTGCCGGTGGAGCTGAGCGACGGCAACTGGCTGTATGTCGACCATGACCAGATTGATCAGCGTGCCCGCGGCGTGATTGATACACTCAAGGCAG
>NZ_JBFGYC010000207.1:0-6348 GCF_041587635.1 Pontibacterium sp.
GCCTGACCCCCATCAAGTAATCACCCGGCAACTGCATGCTGCATTTGCGGTATCAGCCCCCCGCGACTACTTTTAGTACTCCACTCACCCCATTCAACGAGATCTAAACGCAGTCATGGATATTCAGCCAGCCAGTCAGTCGGCCTATCAAGCAATCAATCAGTCTCAGCAGAGACTGGATCAGGCCGCGACCGATATCGCGCAAGCCCCCATCGACACTCCGGTTGAAACCACCGACAGCAAAAAACCTTCCGATACCTTTGCGCCGGTCGCTAATAAACCGATTGAGTCATCACTGGTCGAGTTGCAGCTGGCTAAAACAGAAGCGGAGGCGGGCACTAAGATATTGCAGGCCGATAGCGAACGCATCGGCACCTTGATCGATATTGAGGTTTAAACCGACTCGGCGGGCTCGCTAAACAGATAACCTTGCGAGTATTCGATTCCCAGCTGATCTACGACGTCCTGCACCGCCTGATTGTGCACAAACTCCGCTATCGTTGCGATACCGGCGTTCTTGGCGAAGTATACGATAGCGCGGGTAATCTCGTAGCTGGCCTTATCGTCAGCGATATTCTTGATATATTTCGCATCGATTTTGACAAAATCCACATTCAGCTCAAGAATGCGTTCGAAGTTAGAGTATTCCGTCCCAAAATCATCAATCGCCAGTCGATACCCACGCGCCTTAAGTGCACGTAACTGTTTGATATGATTTTTCTTACCGGTTGAGCTAACCCCTTCCAGGATCTCCAATGTCACTTGCGATGCACTGACCTGATACTCATCCAGCTTGCTCTCCAGGTACTGCTCCAGATAGTGCTGATTCAGATCTTCCTCGGTGATATTCACCGACAATTCAATATCTGTGCCCGTAATCTGAGCAAAACCACGATCAATCACCCGACGGGTAATCAAGGGCAGCAACCCTGACAAACGGGCCGCCTCAAGGAAGACGTAGGGGCTATGCACCGTATGATCATGTAGCAAACGCACCAACGCTTCATACTTAACGATCTCACCGCTTTGGTTATCACGGATTCCCTGAAAATAAGGCACAATGCGACCATCACTCAGCGCATCATGCAGCATACTGTTCCAGTAGATATGCTCAGCGCGTTTTGCCTGATCCGGCTCATCCGTATCGGCATTATAAAGATGGAACTGGTTCTTCCCTTGTTCTCGCGCTTTTCGCAGTGACTGCACCGCCTTACCAAACAGACTACCGCTACCGCTGGCACCACCTGCTGTGAAGGTAATATTAAAGCCAAGATCATCAACGTTAATTTGACGAGAGAAGAACTGCTTCAATACCCGAACGTTGGCCGCTTTCAGATCAACGACCTGATCGTAATAGATCGCAAACTCATCCGCATTTACCCGAAAAATCTGCGCTTTCGGCTCTACTTCGACTAAACGTTGCGCAATCGCGCAGAGTAACTTATCACCAAATGCCAAACTGTATCCGGTGTTGATATAACTGAAGTTATCCACATTCAGCAACAACAGCGAACGGGGATGATCGTCTGCATCCAGCAACATGCTCAGCTTAGCTTTATTAGGAAGGCCGGTAAGCTGATCATGTTCCAGCGCATCAACCAGTTTGGCCTTTCCGGCTTTTAATTCGGTCAGATCGGTAAACACGGCAACATGGTTCTGCACCTTACCCAAGGTATCCCGAATCACACTCAGACTCATCCATTGAGACAACTCTGAACCATCTTTGCGCTGATTGACAATTTCACCGTGCCACTGCCCCTGCAACGTCAGTTCCGCCCACATATCTTTGTAAAAAGCAGCGCCCTGCCGACCCGAAGACAGCAATTTTGGGTCAAGACCTTTCACCTCTTCGCCACAATAGCCGGTGATTGCCTCAAACGCCTGATTTGTTTCGACAATGCGATTGTGGGCATCTGTCACCAACACACCTTCCGATGATTGAGTGAGCACGGTTCCCATCAATTCGATACGTTTACGACTCGCGGCCAGATGTTGATCCTGGGCATGACGTGCCAACACAATACTGACGATCGACGCCCCCACATCCAGCAGACGCTTGTGAAATGCAGACGGTGTACGGTGCTCAAAAGAGGACAGTGCAAAGGAGCCTATCGCTTCCTGTGCTTCATTACGCACAGGGACCGACCAGCAGGAACAGAGATTAAAGTCGTAAGCGATATGGCGCAGATCAGTCCAGCGAGGATCGGTAAACGTATCACGAACATAGACCGGCTCATTGCCAAATACTGCATTGCCACAAGAACCACCGGTTCTACCAGGTTTTAAACCTTGCAACGCATCGATACCCGCATCAGGTACACTCGGTGCCGCCAGTACACTCATCAACCCTGACTCACTATCAACCAGCATGACAGACGCGACAGCATTGGTTAGAAAGCTTTCGGTCAATGAGCAAAGCTTGTTGATAATCGACAGATAATCTTCATTGCGAGCAACACGTGAAAAGATCATCTGCTGCAGCTGAAGGATCTGATCCAGCTCCTCAACCGTCAGCGGCACTTCACCTGCGTAGCATGAAGCTTCAGTATTTTTATGCAGCTCATCTGTGGAAGTCGCCATATCTCATCCGTTCAGCGCTTGTCGCCCGATTGATCATCAATACTACCGCCAGTGGCTAAGAAAATGAACATCTTAGCCATCCCACTCACACGCCTCGCACAACAATTACATGATTACCCGTATTTATTAGCCTCTCGTCATCTTCATTTGCTAAACTCCTCGCTCCAGAACGTGGAGGATAATTCGGATGAGATTTGAAGGTACTGACCAGTATGTAGCCACAGAAGACCTGCAGATGGCTGTAAACGCAGCGATTACACTGCAGCGCCCTCTGCTGATCAAAGGCGAGCCGGGCACCGGCAAAACCATGCTGGCGGAAGAAGTAGCAGCGTCACTGGGCAAGAGGTTGCTGCGCTGGCATATCAAATCCACCACTAAAGCTCAGCAAGGCCTCTACGAATACGATGCTGTTTCCCGTCTGCGTGACTCGCAGCTGGGCGATGATCGGGTACACGACATCGGCAACTACATCAAAAAGGGCATGTTGTGGCAGGCATTTGATGCCGATGAGCAGGTGGTACTGCTGATCGACGAAGTGGATAAAGCCGATATTGAGTTCCCCAACGACCTGCTGGTTGAGCTGGATAAGATGGAGTTCTTCGTTTACGAAACCGGCGAACGCATTCAGGCGAAACACCGTCCGATCATCATTATCACCTCGAACAACGAAAAAGAATTGCCGGATGCATTTTTGCGCCGCTGCTTTTTCCACTACATCAATTTCCCTGATCAGGCGACCATGCACCAAATCGTGGATGTTCACTTCCCTGAAATCAAGCAGGAGCTGGTGCGTGAAGCGATGGAGATCTTCTTCCAGGTCCGAAACGTCAACGGACTGCGTAAGAAACCGTCGACCTCCGAACTGATCGACTGGCTGAAGTTATTGCTGTCCGATGATATCTCCCGTGAAACCCTGATCAACCGTGATCCAACACAAGCGATGCCACCCCTGTATGGCGCTCTGCTGAAGAACGAACAGGATCTGCACATGTTGCAGCGTCTGGCATTTATGGCGCGCCGGGAAACTCGCTAATGCTGATAGATCTCTTCTACCACCTTCGTAAGAGCGGCGTTCCCGTCACGGTAAAGGAACTGCTGGTGCTCCTCGAAGCACTGCAGGCACGACTGGCATTCTGCAATGTGGACGAGTTTTACCTCCTGTCCCGTACCTGCCTGATTAAAGACGAGAAGTACTTCGACCGTTTTGATCAGGCATTTGGCAGCTACTTTAAAGACCTCGAACTGGTAGAGGATTTTGCCAACGCGCTGATTCCCGAACATTGGCTGGAAGCCAACTTCCTGAAACAGCTCTCTGAAGAAGAGAAGGCTGAGATTGAAGCACTGGGCGGCCTTGAAGCACTGATGGATACGCTGAAAAAGCGCTTGGAAGAGCAGAAAGAAAAACACGCAGGCGGCAGTAAGTGGGTTGGCACAGGCGGCACTTCGCCTTTTGGCCACAGCGGCTACAACCCGGAAGGCGTACGGATCGGCGGAGAAAGCAAGAACCGCCGCGCCGTGAAAGTCTGGGAGAAACGGCAGTTCCGCAACCTTGATGACAGCGTTGAACTCGGCACCCGCAACATCAAAGTTGCGCTGCGCAAACTGCGTCAGTTTGCGCGCACCGGCGCCGCTGAAGAGCTGGACCTGGACGATACCATCAAGTGCACCGCGAATAACGCGGGCCTGCTGGATATCAAGATGGTGCCTGAGCGCCACAATGCGGCCAAAGTTTTGCTGTTTCTGGATGTAGGCGGATCAATGGACCCGTACATCCGGGTCTGCGAAGAACTGTTCTCCGCAGCACGCTCTGAATTTAAACACCTGGAATACTTCTACTTCCATAACTGTGTGTATGAACATATCTGGAAGGACAACAGTCGTCGTTATACCGAGAAGATATCCACACTGGACGTCCTGCACACCTATGGACCCGATTATCGCGTCATCTTTATCGGTGATGCCTCCATGTCTCCCTACGAAGTCGCCGACCGCTTTGGCAGTGTCGAGCATATGAATGACGAAGCCGGACAGGTCTGGCTAAAGCGTATTACCGATACATGGGATAAGGTGATCTGGCTGAATCCAAGTCAGCAACGCTATTGGAATTACACGCATAGCATCGGCATGATTCAGCAGCTGATGGAAAACCATATGTACCCACTCACACTGGAAGGGGTGGAACAAGGTATTAAGCACCTCTCGAAATAGGCGCCTCTCCTTCCATTACAGTGCATCGACACGCTGCAGTGAGGCCCTGCTCGTAAGTACCGCATAACGCTGTTGCAGCTATGAGGTCATATTTCACTGCCTGAGTCCGACAGCTAAGCTGTACACTAACAAAACGCGCAGCAACGGACTCAATCTTCAGATGTTACTTTTCAGACAACTGGCGTGGTTCTTTCAAGCTAACTGGCGCACCTACGCCGTCGCACTGCTAATGCTGGCCGGTGTTGCCCTGCTCAACGCAGCACTGCCTTATCTCATCGGTCAAACGATTGACCGCCTGCTAGCTGAAGGCACATTGAACCCAGCGGTTGAATACTACCTTTTGATCTTACTGGGGATGGGCGCGCTGATCTATCTATTGCGCGTTGGCTGGCGGCTGATCCTTTTTGGCACCTCCTATCAACTGGGGGGCATTTTACGCCAGCGTTTTTATCAGCGACTGACTCGATTGGGTCCGGCGTTTTATAGCCAGCAGAGCACCGGCGATCTGATGGCCAAAGCGACCAATGATATTGATGCCATCGAACTGGCTGCTGGTGAAGGCGTACTCTCGGGTTTTGACGGGGCGCTGACCTTCGTACTGGTCATTGCGATGATGCTCTTTGCCATCGACTGGCGCCTCACGGTCATTGCCCTACTCCCCTTTCCAGTCATGGGTTACGGTTTTTTCAAAATCTCCCGCTCTGTACATCAGCATTTTCAGGAATCACTCGAGCGTTTTTCCGATCTCAACAACCAGACTCAGCAGGCGCTATCCGGTATTCGCCTGATTAAAGCGATGGGGCGGGAACATCACGAAAGCAAAGCGTTTAACAAGATCGCGGAAAAAGCCGCACGTTGCAATTATCAGGTCGCGCGGTATGAGGCGCTGTATGAACCGGTTATTTACCTCTGCCTAACGACCTCCCTCTTGCTGATTCTGGGTGTGGGCGGCTGGCTTGTCTGGCAGGAACAGTTGACGGTCGGAAAACTGGCGAGTTTCACCCTGTATATGGGGCAACTGATCTGGCCAATGTGGGCCTTTGGCTGGTTGCTGAATATTATCGAGCGAGGCAGCGCAGCATCAAAACGGGTTGATGCACTCCTTGATACACCCGATACCATCACCGACCTCGGTACACATACACCGCAACAACCTGATCTGAAAGTTCGTACCCTGAGCTTCGCCTACGATGAAAAAGACGGGCAGGTTCTGAAGGGCGTTCACTTTGATCTTATTCACGGTCGCAAACTGGGCATCGCAGGCCCAACCGGCGCAGGTAAAACCACATTGATTCAGCTTTTGATGCGTCACTGGGAGTCAGAATCAGGTCAGATTCAGATTGATGACCACCCCCTGCAGGCGCTCAGCCTGCACCACATACGAGCCTGTTTTGCCTATGTACCTCAGGACAGCTTTCTGTTCAGCCTGAGCATCGCCGATAACATCTCTCTGGCCCAGCCGGATGCCAGTCTTGAGCAGATCCAACACGCTGCCAAAGTGGCGGCACTGGATGAGGACATTCGGCATTTTCCCGACGGCTATAACACTCAGGTCGGTGA
>NZ_JBFGYC010000208.1:0-6308 GCF_041587635.1 Pontibacterium sp.
GCGGAACTAAATTGCCTATTATCAATCGAATGATGTTCTTTTCTGAAAATTCATTAATAATTAAAACCACCTTGGTTAGAACGAAACAGTTGATCAAAAAATAGACAGAATAAGCATATCAATATAGGATCGAGTGCTTATACATAATAAAAACGACAGACTAAGGAACCTGCCGTCGTAGCTATATCGAGTCACTTGGTAGCGCTTTGCAGGATCCCTAACTTCAGCAAAAGGCCCGATGCATATGACCCCACTGAAGCGCCTGCCATTCAGCAAATACGCTCTTTTCTGCCTCCTATTTTTGTTGGGCAATATTGCCAACGCGGGGGTATACACAAGCCCGAGCGATTCGCGCGAATATCTTACCTTCACCTTGACCAACCAGATGAAAGTACTGGTGATCTCTGACCCAACGAGCAGCAAGGCTGCGGCATCACTGGATGTAGCCGTTGGCTCTAATGCCAACCCTAAGGGACGAGAAGGTCTTGCCCATTTCCTTGAGCACATGCTATTTCTGGGTACCGAAAAATACCCTGAAGCAGGTGATTATCAGGCGTTCATCAGCTCCCATGGTGGTAATCACAACGCCTACACCGCCTTTGAAAACACCAACTATTTCTTTGATATCAAAGCGGATAGTCTGGAACCTGCACTGGACCGTTTTTCACAGTTCTTTATTTCGCCGTTGTTCACCGATAAGTATGTAGACCGTGAACGTCATGCGGTGCATTCCGAATATCAGGCAAAAATTCGCGACGACGGCCGCCGGATTTACGCGGTAACCAAACAGATTCTTAACCCCGAGAACAGCTACAGTCAGTTCTCCGTCGGCAGTCTGGAAACGCTGGCTGATAATGACAACGGCAAGGTTCGTGATGATCTGATCAAGTTCTATCAGCAACATTACTCCGCTAACCTGATGTCATTGGTCGTGTTGGGCAATCAGAGCACTGAAGACCTGAAAGCCATGGTTGAAGCGAAGTTTGCCGCGGTACCGAATGCCCACGTACGTCCCTTTCGCAATGACACACCGCTGTTTAAGCCAGCGAGTCTGCCACTTAAGCTGAACATCAAAACAGTCAAAGACCTGCGCTATATGTCGATGACCTTCCCGATGCCGGAAGTTCGCAGTCAGTGGCGTAAGAAACCGCTTTATTACATCAGCAGCCTGGTGGGTTACGAAGGTGCGGGCAGCTTGTTATCCGAACTAAAAGCGAAAGGCTGGGCAACCGGACTGGCTGCCTCAACCGGTACAAGCCTGCCGGGTGAATCGACTTTCCACGTGAACATTGCACTGACGCCCAAAGGGCTACAGCATCAGGAAGCGATTACTCAGCTGTTCTTTAACTATATCGATCTGATCAAACAGGGCGGTATCAGTGAAACCCTGTATCAGGAAGAGAGTGACCTGAACCGTATTCAATTCCGTTTTCAGGAACGCAACGAACCGATTCACTACGTTAGCCAGTTGTCGCGTCAGCTACGCCAGTATCCCATGCAGGAAACCATTCGTGCGCCCTACCTGTTCGAGGCATTTGATGCCGAGCTGATCGGCAGCTACCTGACCAACGTCCGCCCGGACAATATGCTGCTCACCGTCAAAGCACGGGATGTGGAAACTGATCAAACGAACCCTTGGTACAACGTAGAGTTCAGTGCCAAGCCGATCAGTGCTGATATGCAGCAGGCTATGCAGCAGGGTCCGAAGACTGCATCGCTATACATCCGTGGTACCAACCCGTTCGTAGCGACCAACCTTCAACTCAAAGAGCCTTCCACCGCGTCCACCAACCCTCAGGTTATCCTGGAACAGCCAGGCCTGACCCTTTGGCATCAGCAGGACGCCAGCTTCAGCTCACCCAAAGCGAATCTGTTCTTCAGTGTCATGTCTCACCGCGCCAACCTGACCTCTAAAGATGCGGTGCTGACCGGTCTGTACACCCGTATGGTGAAGGATCGTCTGAACGAAGTACTGTACGACGCTTATGTCGCAGGTCTGAACACGGATATCTATCCACACTTGAAAGGTTTTAGCGTGCGTTTGTCAGGCTATAACGAAAAACTGCCTGTCCTGCTGGAAAAAGTAACCGCCGAGTTGAAAAAACCTGTATTTACTGAGCAGCGCTTTGCCGTAATCAAGCAGCAGTATGCTGATCAGCTGGCAAACGCCAAGAAGGAAAAACCGTTTAACCAGACCATCAATGAGATCTTTCAGTTGCTGCTGCCCCAGTGGAGCAAAGCGGAAAAGTTAGGCGCGATCGACACCGTGTCCTTTGCTGATCTACAACGCTTTACGCCCGAATTGCTAGCGGAAACCGAGCTTCGCGTACTGTCCCACGGCAACATGCTGGCGGATGAAGCCACTGATATGGCGAATCATATTGCCGCTACACTGCTGAAAAAAGTACAACCGAAGCACCTGTCGCAAACCCCGGTTGTACGTTTACAGAAAGGCCGACCGTTTGTTCAGACTCTGGATCTTCCACACAACGATTCGGCGATCAGCATCTACTTCCAGGGTAACGACTCAGCACTTAAAACCCGTGCGGAGTTCGCGATCCTCAGTGAGTTGATGTCATCACCGTTCTATAGCCGTCTGCGGACAGAAAAGCAGTTGGGCTACGTGGTATTCGAGACGCCATTACCCCTGCGTAAAGCACCGGGGCTGGCATTTGTCGTGCAGTCACCGGTAGCTGATCCGCTCTCGCTGGAGGAGCATATCACCCACTTTATGGATGATATGGGCGACCAGATGCTGGCGATGAGTGATACCCAGCTGGATAAATACAAACGCAGCGTCATTTCCCGCATCCTCAAAGAGGAAAACAGTCTGAGCGAACGTAGCGCCCGCTACTGGAATCAGATTGACCGTAACAATGCCGACTTCCACAGCCGTGAAGCACTGGCAAAATCCATTGCCGAGCTGTCTCTGCAGGAATTACAGCAAGGCTTTAAACAGTTACGTGATCGTCAGCTCATCGTGCGCAGCTTCGGCCTGAAACATATGGAAAATGCCAGCCGTGAAGAGATTGGCAGAACCTGCGATGTTGAGATCAACTCGCTGAAAATCGCTGGGGAGTTCATGCCGGAAGCCTGATTCCCGAACAGCTCCAGATACAATTCAGATACAAAAAGAGGCGCTTGATGCGCCTCTTTTTGTGGATCACCTGGATGAAAGCGACCCGTTATTCCTCTTCAATAATTTCCAGTGCCGAACATGACTCGCCGAAGATCAGGCAACGTTCTTTTTTCCGATCATCCGCAATCGACTTAAACACCAGATCTTCCCCGGACAGCGTTGGCCCTTCTTTCTCTAACTTGTTCATCTGTATGTAAAATGCCGGGTCTGCTGCGGGTACAACCGTGGGTGGAGGTAACGTTGACGGCAATTTAAACGCTTTAACTTCCGCCATCGGCTCAACGTCAAAGGTGCCACGCGGTAATCCTTTGTATGCCTGAGACGGCTCAATGGCGAAGATCAAAGCGCCGTCCGGACGGGTGACATCATAGGGGATCGAATTGTCCATTAGCGGCTCCTCTGCCTTCACAGGCAAAGTGACGCAAAGAACAAGCAGTCCTGCATTGATCCCCCGTTTCACTATGCAAAATCCTCCATCGGATAAACCGACTCAGCATAAACCGCCAGCTCTTCGAGTATATGGCGGTCACGATCACTGCAATCGGGTCGTGCGTACAGTTCATTCAGGCGTTCATAAAATGCATTCATTGTCAGATGCCCGCTGTTGTCCGGCCCCAGCAACTTGCGGGAACGGTATTCTTCCCATATTTGCTGTTGTTCCCCCGTAAGCACAGACGGACAGTTTCGTGCCTTATAGCGCAGAAACATCTCTTCCAGACGACCATCCTGAAACGGCGGGTCCAGCGTCATCAGGGCATCACTATCAGCGTTTCTGACAAGCTCCATAGAGTTCTTATCGGCATCATTGAAGAATCCGCCAGCATAGATCATCAGATCAGGGTCACTTTCACCTTCAAATGGACTCTCGCTGAACAGATCCATCAACTTATGTTGCAAACCGTTCATACCCCGCAAAATCTGTAAATGCGTTCGACAGGTATCACCGTCTATCGATAAGCGTTGAGCTTCTTCTTTATTCAACATACCTGCCGGAGCGATGATCGGGCATTTATTGATGTGAATCTGTTTCAGCGCAATACGCGGATCATCATCAGACAGCGACTCCCGCTTGGTATACATCAGTCTATTCAACTCTTGGACTGAGAGTTCCATCAACGGTGTGGGATCGAAACGCAGATCCCACGCCAGAATGGCGTTCTTATTCGTCGGATGCGTACCAATAGGCGCAATAACCGCCAGGTTGCCGAACTCCACCGGATACCGAGATGACACATGAAGCACCGGCTTCATACTCACAACATCCAGCTTATTCTGAATCGCCTGTTTACTGCGGTTGCCCACTACAAACTCATACAGTTTGGGCTGCTTCTCGCGTACCAGCTTAGCCATCTCAATGGTCGCTGTAACGTCGGAGAGTGCGTCATGGGCAGCGCCATGATCAATACCGTTTGCTTTGGTCAGATCTTCCAGACGTAAACTCGGGCTGCCATCATCGTACGTCGGCCAGTTAATACCATCCGGGCGCAACGCCCGGGTCAGGCGTAACATATCGATGATATCCCAGCGGGAACAGCCGTTTTGCCATTCCCGTGCATATGGGTCATAAAAGTTGCGATAAAGCGTATTACGGGTCACTTCGTCGTCGAAACGAATACTATTGTAACCCACACCACAGGTACCCGGCTTTGCCAGTTCAGCATGGATTTCACGGATAAAGTCCGCTTCGCACAAGCCTTCTTCCAATGCTTTCTGCGGCGTAATACCGGTAATCAGACATGCATCCGGATGGGGTAACAGATCATCCGACGGACGACAATAAAACATCACCGGCTCACCGATCACGTTCAAGTCCGCATCAGTGCGAATCCCGGCAAACTGCATAGGACGGTCGCGCCTCGGGTCTGCACCAGAGGTCTCATAGTCGTGCCAGAAAAAAGTCAGCTTCGCACTCACAGGTAAATATCCTTTTGGGGTATGGAACTGGTAATCACAGAGGATATAATACCTCACAGTTCATGGAGGGATCATCCGTATGTTGCACGACCAAGACATAACTAAAGCTTGTCCCTGTAACTCAGGCAAACCCTTCCGCTTTTGCTGCGAGCCTGCAATCGAAGGCCATAAACCCGCAGCGACAGCTGAAGCTTTGATGCGCTCACGTTATACCGCGTTCTCTTTAGGCGCTGTTGATTATTTGATTGGCACAACTGCCCCAGAGAACCGCAACCCTGAAGATGCGGAAATCCTCACCGAACAGGTGAAATGTACCAATTGGATTGGTTTAGAAATTCTAGCCACTCAACAGGGAGAAAAGGGTGACGCTACCGGCATGGTAGAGTTTGAAGCACGCTTTGAAGCCGATGAGCAAAGCGGAGTACTGCGCGAACACTCCAATTTCCGCTGTGACGACAATCAGTGGTATTACGTCGACGGAGACGTCGAAGTCAGCATTAAATAGACTCCGCCTGCAGTATCCGACCTGCTCAAAACACGGGCAGGTCAACGCTCACGGGCTGACATGCCGGTTACGCTGAAATTCGCGATCAAGCGCCTTTTTCATCATTTCATAATAATTGAATGTCAAGCCTGTTCCTGTGACTTTTCTGCGCTAGAATAGCCTCCCCCAAGTGTTTATACGAACGTCGGGTTACTTTGTAATTTCGGGACCGGGATTGAATGTTGTTCAGATTTTTTAAACCCAAATGGCAAAATCAAAAAGCGGAAGTACGCCTGCGTGCTGTCGAAGAGATCAGCCATGACGCCCCCGATTCGAATCAGATTCTGGAGCAGTTAGCCCAGACGGATCCTGACCAGAACGTACGTCAGGCCGCCACATCCCGACTCTGTAATCTGTCTTTGCTGACCGAGATTGCCCGCAAAGAGCAGAACCATTTGATCCGCCGCTCGGCACTGGATCGTATCTGCTGCCTGATCGTTGACCAGCACGTTGCACCGATTGAGCAGCGTCGTGCCGCGCTGGATCAGCTGGACTCGCCAAATCTGCTGACCCATGTGGTGCTGAAATCTTCAGATCAGGCCCTGCAGAGCCATGCACTGGACAAGATCACCGATCAGCACGCCCTGGCCACTATTATCCGCTCGGCATCCCTTGCTCTGCTGCGCCGCCAGGCCGCTGAAAAAATGCGCGATGCTGAGTTGATCGAGGCACTGATCAAGGAAACCCTGGGTCGCGACAAAACCGTAAGCC
>NZ_JBFGYC010000209.1:0-6301 GCF_041587635.1 Pontibacterium sp.
CAATGCAAGCTCGACAAAGAACATCACGCCATTTATCGCGAGCAGAGCCAAGAGGGTTTTTCTCTCAAGCCTCTCAGCTTGATCTGAACCACATCCACAACCAGACATCTGGAACACCTAATAAGACTCATATCAGATTTTTTTGATCATACACAGGAGGGCATCTTCTATACATCAGAAATGACAACAATGGGTTGGAAAACGATCTGCTGCTTGCTACAACATGGGTCGCTTACGGTACAGAGCGGACCTTCGATTACCAGAGGTATAGTATCAGACGCTGTACGTCCTTATTGCACAGCGTCCGGTAGAGGGTAACCCTGCTTCACTTAGACCACATGTACTTCTGGTGTTGCATCATGTGATTCATCATCATTTGCTGCATGGGGACGTATTGATCCATCATGTACTGGCGCTGTTTCACTTGCTCTGGGGTAAGCTTAGAGTAGTAACCACCCATATGCCCCCATCCCATCATCGGCCCGCCTTTCATAACCCCTGACCCCTTTCCCTGATTACGCATACAGCAGCCCATTCCGCTACCAGGTTCCCATAGATCGTGCATGATCTGCATGTTGTTCTGCATGGTAGCCCAGTGCTCATTCAGCAACTTTTGTTGCTCCTGCGCTGTTTGAGCTTGACGAATTTTCTCCATTTTCTCGTGCATCATATTCATATTTTCCCATGCTTTAGTCATTCGCTTATCGAATTCCTGTACGCTTGGGGTTAACTGGTTCGCCTGAGAGCCTTCTTCGGCGGCTGCCTGAAATGGTACAGCCGACAGCACTGTGATGGAGAACACAGTTGCCATGATTGTTTTTTTCATCATTCCAGTCCTTTTGTTGGAAACTCAAGGGTAGTGTAGTCAAAAGCTCATTCCCGAATGTTTACTAACGCTATATTTTGAAGTTAGGACAGAAATATCTCTAAAGCCGGCTTTTTAACGTCAGTTGACGATCAAGCGAAAGCAGCGAATGACCGCTTTGGGTTGATCCATTGAATCCACAGTCGGAACCCGACTATCCATATAATGCGTGTCGTCGTTTAAGGGTTTCCAACTAACCCTTCCAGATCGGAGCTCGATACCTATATTTTCCAGCGTTTTATCCACCTAGTTTGGCGAACCAATAGATTCAGACCTAATCTACCTAGAGCCGCTGTCGATCTATCAAGGAGCTGAGCATGAGCCGGAAAAGTATCCTTCTACGCCAGATCCTGGTCCTAGGGGTGAGCTTGACGACCCTGCTGAACGTCTCATCGCTGAGGGCAGCGGACACAGTCAAACCAGTGCTATTAAAAGTCCCCCTCGCCTTTCCGCCTACACTACCAGCGGTAAAAAGTTCAATACTGTGGGTCGCGGATCAGGCGTCGCTGATCAGTAACGGTTCACTGAAAGTGAAGACCTATGAACCGGGGAAACTGGTTCCACCGTTCGAAATACTCGATGCTGTATCCAACGGAAAGGTGAATGCGGGATTTTCCATTTCAGGCTATTGGGCCGGCAAGATACCGGCAGCCAATATATTCTCTTCAGTTCCCTTCGGGCCAGAGAGCGGTGAGTTTATGGCTTGGCTCTATTACGGCAACGGGCGAGCACTCTATCAGGAGATGTACCAACAGGCGGGGTATTCAGTGAAAGTAATCCCCTGCGCGATGCTGGCACCGGAAAGTGGTGGCTGGTTTAAGCAACCGATCAACACAGCAGAGGATCTGAAAGGCCTGAAGCTTCGCTTTTATGGACTTGGCGGTAAAGTGTTCAGCAATTTAGGGGCTTCAGTATCGTTGATCCCCGGATCGGAAGTGTTCCCGGCACTGGAACGGGGTGCCATCGATGCCACCGAGTTTTCCCAACCCGCCATCGACCAGATGCTGGGGTTTTATAAGGTGGCTAAATACAACTACTTCCCCGGCTGGCATCAACAAGCCAGCGTCATCGAGCTATTGATCAACCAGAACAGTTGGCAAGATATGCATCCCAGCCAACAGGCCACGCTGGAAGCACTGTGTAAAGCGGCGATGACCAACACCCTGGCCCAAGGTGAGGCAATCCAATATCACGCTATGCAAAAAAACGTTAAAGAAAGGGGCGTCACCAACCTCTATTGGAGCCCGGAAATGCTGGCGTTATTCGAAGACACCTGGCAACAGGTCGTCACCGAAGAGTCTAAAGACCCCTTCTTCAAGAAGGTCTGGGAAGATCTGGCAACATTCAGGGCTAATTATAAGATCTGGCAGCGACACGCGTTTCTACCTCGGGATACAGGGGACTCTGCTCAATAACGAACGCCTCAACCCACAAAAAGATAAAACGCTGATATGTTGCTCCTTGTTCCCAGCCAGTAGATTTGAAGTTTTCGATAGGCGGCACAACCACTGTGCAACTTACAGGTGCCGCTATAGCTAACAAACAGCAACAACGCGCTTCCGCTTTAAAACTCTACACTTCGCCCGTGACTCGCACTTTCTGAACAACTAGACATCTAATTTAGATAGTGACCGGACGCAGCCAACTTTTAGGCTCTATAGCCTTCATCCAAGATGATTGTCATATAGTATTGTTTCCTAAAGCCGCAACTAAACAACCGAATGTTTGCATTTATTCACTAGAGGGTTTGGCGCAGGATGATTCCAGACTGGTTAGACAAAGCGGCCACTCCGCCGCAGGTCTCTGGAGATCAACACAATCACTCTGAGGTAGATATGAAGTATAAAAATAATAATGCCGTAGCCTTATCCCTGACCGCCGCCCTCCTCTTCAGCAGTAGCTCTTTCGCTGCAACCACCTGGAAAATTGCAGGTGGTGATTCCGAAGGCAGCTCTCAACACGCCTTTGGCCTGAAATTTGTCGAACAACTGGAAGCTAAAACCGATGGTAAATACACCGGCCAGTTGTTTATGAACAGTCAGCTGGGTAGCGAGCAGGATACCGTCGTTGAAGCCGGACTCGGCACGCTGGATTTCTCTATCCTTGCGATTAATAACGTTACCCCGTTCTCCCCAAAAGTGGGCGTATTTACACTGCCTTATGTGATTCAAAGCCTTGAGGAAGCGGAACTGCTGACACAAGGTGAGGTGGGTGCAGAACTGGTTGAAAATACCGTTGAAGATGCCGGCGTGAGGATTGTCGGTTGGGCTTATACCGGTTTCCGTGTGCTGACGAATTCCAAGCAACCCGTGAAAACGCTGGAAGACCTTCAGCAGATCATTGTTCGTGTACCTAAAAACGAGATCATGATCGACACCTACAAGGCGTGGGGTGGCAATCCAACCCCGATGGCGTGGTCCGAAACCTTTACAGCGTTGCAGCAAGGCGTGGTGGATGGTCAGGACAACCCGTATGTCACTGTTGATGCGATGAAGTTCGATACCGTGCAGAAGTATGTCACCAACATCCGTTATATCTTCTCCATCGAACCGCTGATCATGAGTGAAGCCCTGTTTCAGGAACAAAACCCGGAAGTACAACAGGCCATCATTGAGGCTGGGAAAGCAGCCACGAAACACAGTGCAGAGTTCCTGACCGCAAATGAAACCCGCATCAAACAACAGCTGGTCGAAAAAGGCATGATCATTAGTGATCCCGCTAACGGTGAAAAGGAATGGATCGATAAAGCCACTACCGCCGTGTGGCCAAAGCATTACGAGAGCATCGGTGGTAAAGACAAACTCAACCGAATCCTCCGTCTTCTAGGCCGCGAAGAGATTTAAGCGCACGACGAAGTAACACCTGAAATGATAAGTAACGCCTGAATTCGCCCTGTCGACTATGTCGACAGGGCTTTTTTCGGTTACTCTGAAAAACATCCTCTCATGACCCAGCTTACGCCTATGAAACGAACCAGCCTCTCCGGACAAATTGCTGACATCGATCTGAAACTGCTACGGATTTTCAAAACCGTGGTGGAATGCGGGGGCTTTTCAGCCGCCGAGGTCGAACTGAACATTGGTCGCTCGGCAATCAGCCGCCAGATGTCCGATTTGGAAACCCGCCTCGATATGCATCTGTGCCAACGGGGCCGTTCGGGGTTTCAACTGACAGACCACGGCCGCCTTGTCTATGAAGCGACACAAGAACTGCTGGTTGATCTGGAGAAGTTCCGAGCGAATGTGAATGCAGTGCACAGTCGCCTGATTGGTGAGCTGACTCTAGGCCTCACCGATAACCTGCTGACCGACCCCAACTCGCCGGTGGTCAATGTACTGGGCACATTTCACCAGCAAGAACCTGAGGTCAAAATAAACCTGCAGGTTGCAGCACCCAATGAGGTCGAGCGCGCGGTCATCGAGGGGCGATTCAATATGGGCATCGTACCTCAGCACCATGACCTGCCCGGATTGAAGTACTATGACCTGTACGACGAAACATCCCTTTTCTACTGTGGGCGGAATCACCCCCTGTTTGATGTTCCCAGCGATCAGCTCAACATCGACACCGTGAGTCAGCATGACTTTATTGCACCGGGTTATACCCATTCAGTGATGCTGAAGGAACAATTCCCGCAGCTTAACGCCAGTGCCACCTCCTATCAGGTGGAAGGTATCGCCACGCTGATACTCAGCGGGCAATATATTGGTTTTCTGCCCAAGCATTACGCCAAACTCTGGAGCGACCAACAGCTTATGCGTGCACTGCTGCCAGACATCCTCAATTATCAGGTGCCTTTTAAGATTATCGTTAGACGAGATTCGCGACCCAATCTGCTACGTGAAGCACTTCTCGAAGCCTTCAAACAACCGGATAAACCCACCTCCGGCCACGTTTAACCGTTAAACAACCAGCCCAGCTCGAATAGTTTCCTCTTTAGGAAACTTTACCTGCCAGATTTGCCATTTATTGCACCTTCCTCAACTCATACAGTGAACCTTTACACTTCGAGTTGAGGAACCAAAATGCCAGATCAATCAGAACTCAGCTTCAGTCCTCTCGCGTCTGAATCCGTTCCCCGCTATGCCGGCATTGCGACGTTTATGCGTCTGCCCCACTACACGATTGCCGAAGCAACACAGGCCGACATCGGCCTGTATGGCTTGCCATGGGACGGCGGCACAACCAACCGTGCCGGTGCCCGACATGGTCCTCGACAGATTCGTGATGCATCAGCGCTGATGCGTAAGGTTCACCCCGTCCTTAATCTCAGTCCATTTAAGTTGGCCAATTGTGCCGACTTTGGTGATGCACCGGTAAACCCGCTGCAGATCGAAGAAACGCTGGAGATGATCGAAGGCTTTGTGTCCGAGATGGTGGAACACAACATCATGCCCCTCGGTGCCGGTGGTGATCACCTTGTCAGCCTGCCCGTTTTAAGAGCACTGGCGAAGAAGCACGGCCCACTGGGCATGGTGCACTTCGATGCTCATACGGATACATGGGATCGTTATTTCGGTGCATGCAAATATACCCACGGCACGCCCTTTCGACGCGCGATAGAAGAAGGCATTCTTGATCCAAAGCGCGTGGTCCAGATCGGTATCCGAGGCGGACTCTACAGCGAACATGACGATGACTGGGGCCTGGCGCAAGGTATCCGGGTGATGCGGATGGAAGAGTTTACCGAACTCGGTGTTAATAAAGCATTGGAGGTTGCTCGCGAGGTAGTGGGCGATCAGGCAACCTACATCAGCTTTGATGTGGACTGCCTCGATCCTGTGTTCGCTCCTGGTACCGGTACCCCGGAAATTGGCGGCCTGACTACCGTTGAAGCCCAGCAGATGGTGCGGGGATTACGTGGTCTGAATTTGATTGGTGCTGATCTGGTAGAAGTGTCGCCGCCGTTTGATCCAAGCGGTGCAACCGCGCTGGTCGGTGCCACACTCATGTGGGAAATGCTCTGTCTACTGGCCGAGAAGGTTGATCAGGACAAACAATAGCCATCAACGTCTCACAGAAAACCCATAAAAAAAGCCGGCTTACGCCGGCTTTGCCACATGTCTTGTTGTTAAACCTTTAAACCTCGGTTTTCAGGCCTTTGTAGATGCTGACACACATCAGCAACAGGATTGCCGTGAACGGCAGACCCGTTGTAATCGCACCGGCCTGCAATGCGGTCAGTGCTTCTGAGCCACCTCCGTACAACAGTACACCTGCGATAACACCCTGCAGTACCGCCCAGAAGATACGCTGTGGTACTGGCGCATCCACTTTACCGCCTGCGGTGATCGAGTCGATAACCAACGAGCCGGAGTCAGATGAGGTAATAAAGAATACCAACACCAGGATGATTGCCATCGCAGAAGTAATCTCTGCCATCGGCAGGTTTTCCAGCATCTGGAACATCGCCAGCGATACATCACCCAAGCCACC
>NZ_JBFGYC010000210.1:0-6297 GCF_041587635.1 Pontibacterium sp.
CGTATCGAGAAATTCCAGCAGCTTTTTAGAGCAACCGGTACAAGGGCCATCACACAGCCTTGAAATAGGCATATTGAAGTCTATCGCTTCGCGGACCTGCCCAATAAGGTTATTCATTGCCGTAGCGGTGTCTGGCTTGCGGCGGCTTGCCCTTTCGACAATCTGTACGCTCATATAAATTGCTCGCTCTCAGCTGCACACGAAAATGAGGTGTTTTACGCGGGTTGCACCCAACGCCATCGAGATAGGAGCAGTATCCAGAATAAATCTTATTCGATAAATAGGGATTTCTTCATACCATTCATCGCGTTTTTCGATGAGTTACTCAAGCGTTACCACTGCAGCTTTGCGCCAGGATGTGTCTTAGCCATCGGTGGGAAGGAGTGGCCTGATAGCGCTCATGCCAGAGCATGTAGATATCCATCTCTGGCAATTCAAAAGGTAAGGAATGGGTTGCCAGCCCCCGCATATTGTTAACGCCCATCAGGCTCGGCAACGTCGCCACAAGATCGGTGCCCCGAATAAAATCCAGAACGCCAGAAAAGTTAGGCAACGTGAGGAAAATATTACGCTTGAGCCCCATATCATCAATGGTTTTGTCCATCGGTAACGGTCTGTATCCAGATAACATGACGGATACATGCTGTGCAGATAGGTACTCCTCTGAGGTGGACGGCGCTGTCCGACAGGAGGGATCGTAGTAGCACACGTACTGATCTGTCAGTAGTCGACGTTGAATAATATCTGTCGCCTCTGGTGGACCAGGGACGATCATGAGTTGGCAGCGGTCCTCTCGTAGAATATCCAGCTTGGTATAGTAGGTAGGAAGCACCCCGAAAGTTAAACCTGAAGCCTCCGAACGCACACGCTTAAACAAGCCCGGCAGAATAAAATCCCGCTGATAATCGTTGGTCGCGATGAAAAAATGCTGCTTGGCCGTAGCAGGATCAAACTCACCAGAAACTGTGAGATTACGCAGACTATCCAGGCTGGCCCGGGCCTTCTCAACGAGATCTAACGCCCCGCTGGTGGGTACGATCCCTCTTCCCGCTCGCACAAATAGCGCATCACCGGTGATATCCCGAAGTTTATCCAACGTATGACTGACGGCAGACTGAGAGGTACCCAAGCGCTCAGCAGCACGGCTAACGCTGCCTTCCTCGTGAACCACAAGAAAGTAATGCAGAGCCTTACCATCCAAACGTAAGTAATCAAGTTCGCTCACCGGCGTTTACCTCTAACCAACAACAGACTTGAGTGTAACCGAACGTGTCAGGAAGTTAAGGCATTGCTCCTTGTTTGCTGCCATCCAGGATACAGCCATCGATTATCTCCGACCCACACACGCCCAACCCTATAACGCTCAGGCTCTGGTATACAGTCTGATTCCAGTACAGGTCATAAAGCGAGTCATGATGCCGGGGAAGCAGTTCTTACAACTGAGTGGCGCTGGAGCAGGGATCTATACTGTAAGCAGACCCACCCCTTTTCAGAACGAAGCTAATCAGCGTCCTATGCAACGAATTGCAATTACAGAACTCGACTTGCCATTGGTAATAACGTAGGAACAGTCTGTGTCTGGACTGATAAAACAAAAATACACTACGGTCCAAACTCACTAGAGCGGTAAACCCAGCGGCCGTCTACCATCGTCGCCAACGGCTTGATCGAGGCAATTTTGCGACGATCGACGCTGAGATAGTCCTGATTCAATACCAGCAGATCCGCCCGTTTGCCCACTTCTAATGAGCCGAGCTGATCCTCCATAAACGCCAGCTTTGCATTATTGATGGTGTGAGCGATCAATGCCTGACGCCGGTCTACGTTCTGCTCGGATACCTGCGTGCCATCAACCATCTGCCCATTTACGGCCCACCATAATGTACGAAACGGGTTATAGATCGAAACCACCGGACTATCAGAGCCCAGTCCCCAGAGCACGCCCTTTTCGCTCAGTGTTTTCATCGGGGTCATCTGCTGTGCAACAGCGCCAAATCGTGCCTGGAAGCGATAGCCAATCAACACCGGGCGGCTGTGAATGGCAAACAGAATACCCAGCGCCTTTGCGCGCTCAATCGTCTCAGGTTTGATGCCATCGACATGAGCCAATGTCCAGCGCAGAGCTGCCAATGGATACTCTTTGTTGATCTCTTCGAAGGCATCCAGATGCTGATTAATCGAAGCGTCGTGTACCGCATGAAGATGTAACGGCAAACCCCGTTTAGCCAGTTCGCGTGCATTAACCAGAAACTCAGCCTTCACTTTCTCACTGCTGCGAGCAGGTCGACCAGCACTATCCTGTACCGCCAACATCAGCTGCTCGCCCACGGCCACGGGGCGGAAAAATGCACTGCCACGGTTAAAGGCGACGCCCTCAAGACGCGCCAGATCTGGACTCAAGTCCTCTTTACCCCAAGGAATTACCTGTTTCATATAGAACAGTCGGATGGGCATCTCACCCCGCGAGTCGAGATGTTCAAAGGGCTCGTAGAGGCGATCATGGGTATCAAACCCACCCGCATCAACCACAGTCGTGAGTCCCACGCGCGCCAGATCTTTCAGTGCCTGTCGGCTATGTGCCAATTGCTCCTGACCACGCTGCTCAGCAATTTTCTGTTCGATAAGAAACTGGGCGCGCTTGGTCACTGGCCCCTCGGGGAAGCCGCTACCATCGAGCAGTAATCCCGGCATCTGTGGTGGACTTGTCGCATCGATACCGATACGCTGCAACGCGTGGCTATTCGCGTAGCCCCAGTCGAAAAGGTGTTGCAGATAAACCGGATTATCAGGTGCCGCCTTATCCAGATCCACACGCAGAAAGCCTGCCTTCGGCCGTCCTTCAAACTGACGTTCGACAAAGCCCCCACTGGCGATCAGCCACTGCCCGGGCTTCGCTTTTGCGGCGGTATCGGCAATACGCTGAAGGGCCTGCTGGTAGTCGAGCACCCCTTCGAGGCGGATCTGCTGCCGCCAGTTCTGCGCAGCCCTCACCAGATGCATGTGGTTGTCTATCAGGCCGGGGATGACCGTCCGCCCTTTGAGATCGATCACCTCTGTGTGCTCGGTGATATGGCTGATGATGTCAGACTCATCACCGATGGCAACAATCTTGCCCTCATCAACAGCCAGCGCGCTCGCCTGTCCAAACTCAGCATCCACTTTCAGGATATTGCCGTTTTTCAGCACCAGCTCCGCACTGTGCAGTGAACCGCTGAGCAACAGGAGTAACGCACAGCTTTGCAGTTTCATCGCGAACCCTCCCCTTAAGGTTTAGCGTTCATCCCTCACCAGAGAAAAGACGCTGTGATATTGAGAACCTAATCAGGAAGATTCGTTCCAAAACCGGATGGCGCAATGATAAGAAATCCTTAAACAACAGCAACATTGCCTGTTTGGTAAAACGCGATCATGAGGATTTCACCTATAGTAAGGTCAACTCATTAATCCGTTTCCCCAGACATAAAAAAACCCAACCTTGAAAGATTGGGTTCTCACAGAGCTTAATCTTTTAAAACAGACAATGAGGCAACATCGATTTTCAGAATGATGCCTAGACTCGTCTATTACTTCGTAGCTCTAGCCGCACGCGCCTTGTGCAGTTTCTGATAGCTTTCAATCAGACGAAGGTGCTTATCCAGACCTTCCAGTTTCATGCTGGTTGGAGTCAGACCAAAGAATTTAACCTCACCGGCCACAGAACCAACAACGTTATCCATCACCTCTTCGCCAAACATTCTGCGCAAGTTGTGGGAGTAGTCATCCAACTCCAGCTCTTCATCCAGCTCAATTTCCAGCACGGCATTCACTGCCTGATAGAACAGACCACGCTCGACGGTGTTGTCATTGAACTGGAGGAAAGTCTCTACCAACTCAATCGCCTCATCATGCTGTTGCAGAGCAAGGTAGATGAGAATTTTCAGCTCAAGGATGGTCAGCTGACCCCAGACGGTGTTTTCATCAAACTCGATACCGATCAGGGTTTTGATCTGGGTGTAGTTGTCTTCTCCACACTCTTCCAGGCGCTCAACCAGACTGGCCAGCTGTTCATCATCCAGCGTGTGGATGTTGAGGATATCCGAGCGGAACGGGATCGCCTTGTTCGTGTTATCCCAGACCAGATCTTCAACCGGATACACCTCTGAATAGCCCGGCACCAGAATTCGGCAGGCCGACGCACCAAAATCATCAAAGGTAGCGACATACACCTCTTTACCCAGCTCGTTCAGAATCTCCATAAGCGCGGCATTTTCTTCTTCGTTGGTGCCGGAGAAATCCCACTCACAGAATTCGAAATCATGCTTGGCACTGAAGAAACGCCAGGAGATAACCCCGGTTGAATCGATAAAATGTTCGACGAAGTTATTCGGTTCAGTCACTGCCAGACTGTTAAATGTTGGCGGTGGTACGTCGTTCAAACCTTCAAAGCTTCGGCCCTGCAACAGCTCGGTCAAGCTGCGCTCAAGTGCTACTTCAAAGCTTGGGTGCGCACCAAAAGAAGCGAAGACACCGCCCGTTCTCGGGTTCATCAAGGTGACGCACATCACCGGAAACAATCCACCCAGCGATGCGTCTTTTACGACAACCGGGAAGCCTTGCTCTTCCAGCCCCTGGATACCTGCGACAATGCTCGGGTATTTATTCAATACATCCTGTGGCACATCGGGTAGAACCAGCTCTTCTTCGATGATCTGGCGTTTCACTGCCCGCTCAAAAATCTCAGACAGGCACTGCACTTTGGCTTCGTAGATATTGTTACCGGCACTCATACCGTTACTTAGAAACAGGTTTTCTAAGAGGTTAGATGGGAAGTACACGGTTTGCTGGTCGGATTGACGTACGTAAGGCAGCGCACAAATGCCTCGTTCCACGTTACCGGAGTTGGTATCGATCAGGTTGGAGCCACGCAGCTCGTTCTCTGGATCGTAAATTTCCCGGCAGTAGTCATCCATCAGTCCGTCCGGGATCGCATCATCCGCGGTCAGCTTAAACCACTCCTCATTGGGATAATGCACAAACTCGCTATTCGCGATCTCTTCACCGAAGAACTGATCATTGTAGAAAAAGTTGCAGCTCGCCCGCTCGATGAACTCACCCAGCGCAGAACAAAGCGCGCTCTCTTTGGATGCACCTTTACCGTTGGTAAAACACATCGGAGACGCAGCATCACGGATATGCAGAGACCACACGTTCGGGACAATGTTGCGCCATGAAGAGATTTCGATCTTCATGCCCAGCTCTTCGAGCATGCCGGCCATGTTAGCGATGGTCTGTTCCAGCGGCAGGTCTTTACCCAGAATCATGGTATGAGCTTCACCTTCCGGCATACCCATTGCCATGATCGACGCATCTTCATCCAGACTGTCAACGTTTTCGATCTTAAACTCCGGCCCTTCCTGCACCACTTTCTTAACAGTGCAACGATCGATAGCGCGCAGAATGCCCTGGCGGTCTTTGTCAGAGATACTCTCCGGCAGCTCTACCTGAATCTGGAAGATCTGGTTATAGCGGTTCTCAGGGTCAACAATGTTGTTCTGCGAGATATGGATATCATCCGTCGGAATATCACGCGCCTTGCAGTACACCTTTACAAAGTAAGCCGCACACATCGCGGACGATGCCAGAAAGTAATCAAACGGACTTGGTGCAGAGCCGTCACCTTTATAACGGATAGGCTGGTCGGCAATGACCGTGTAATCATCAAACTTCGCTTCAAGTCTGAGGTTGTCTAAAAAATTTACTTTGATTTCCATTTGGATATTCTTTCCGAAATCGTTAGGTGCAAATAGGTATTGAGTTTAGCCAGTACAACCGGACTTCATGTTTCGTCCAATCGACGGCTGTAGCAGCGTATTTCAAACGCAGTCAATCTGACCACGTAGGCCGCATTATTTGGCGGGCATTTTACCATGTTCGTAGAAATTAAAACGAAGACAATCTAGAAGCTCTAGATCACGTAGGCTGAGCTCACTAACAGCGCCCACATGACCTGGTTTTTTATAGCCTTTCCGTCGTTCGTCCTACCTTATCAAGTGCAAGCCGCGTCCTATTGGGTGGGCATTTCTACGAAACGAGGAGCTTGCCCGTGACTAGTGCACTCAATTCCCTCTCTCAACAAGGCTGATTAGAGCAGATCCGGCATGTAGTAAAATATCAAATAAACCGCTAGCAATACCGCTACCCAAACGACCATGGTTTCGGTTGGCCAAAGCCTTGCGAAGTAGCCCTTTGGTTTACCTGCCTCTGCATCATATGAATTCTGGACCATCTGTTTGATTGAAATGGCTACAGACTTTTCAA
>NZ_JBFGYC010000211.1:0-6293 GCF_041587635.1 Pontibacterium sp.
AGGTAAAGTTGTGAAGTTGGCAAAGTCAGATCACGTTATCTGGAAGCGTCGCTTAACAAATATGGTCGCTGGGCGAGAGGGTCTTAATGCCGCGGAGTTGTCGAGTCACCACACATGTCGTTTGGGCCGTTGGTATACCAGTGTAAATGCATCGGTCTATCAGAGTCATCCTAGTTTTGTGAAGTTGGCCATTCCACATAAGCAGGTGCATGAGGGCGGAATTCAGGCGGTAGAGCTCTATAACCGTGGTCGTGTTAAAGAAGCGATGCAGCGTATTGAGCGCGTAGAAGCAGCGTCTGGTGAGGTTCTTGAGTTGTTAACCGATCTGGAAGAGGTTGATCGCTAATTCAGGTTAATCCTAAGTAATAAAAAACCCGCTCATTGAGCGGGTTTTTTTGTATCAGGCTGAACCTACCGAAGTAGGTTCAGAATCACACGAAGTGATTAAGTATTCGAGGCGATAATATCTCGCAATACCATCGGCAAGATGCCTTTGTGACGGATCTGATCCAGCTCTGACGAGGTATCAACACGTGAAGCCAGCTCAATCTGCTGTGATGAGCCATCCGCTCTGTTAATGGTCAGCTCGACAGAACCCCTAGGCTCAAGCGTATCAATGCCATTCAGGTCGAATGTTTCAGTGCCATCCAGATTCAGAGAAGCGCGTGTTACGCCTTCCGGTAACTGCAGAGGCAGAACACCCATTCCCACCAGATTGGATTTGTGGATACGCTCAAAGCTTTCAGCAATAATCGCTCTGACACCCAGCAATGCAGGCCCTTTAGCAGCCCAGTCACGTGATGATCCGGTGCCATACAGTTTTCCGCCAAACACAACGGTGGAGGTGCCTTCTTCACGGTAACGCGCAGCAGCGTCGTAAATAGACATTTCCGTTGCTGCACCTTCAGCTGGGTGATAGCTGGTTACTGCACCTGTGGTTCCAGGCAGCATCAGGTTTCTGGCTTTAACGTTGCCGAAGATACTGCGCAGCATCACGTGGTGGTTACCACGACGCGCACCCAACGATGTCATATCGCTGTCTGCCACACCCTGTGAACTCAGGTATTCGCCAGGAGGAGAGTCCGCACGGATACGGCTTACCGGAGAGATATGGTCAGTTGTTGTGTTGTCATCACACATCACCAGCATGCGCGCACCTGAGATATTGTTCAGTGCGTCTTCAGGTGTTTCCAGAGAGAAACCGTCGAAGAAAGAGATTTCCTGGATGTAGGTGGAATCTGCATCCCAGTCATAAACAGGGCCGGTAGGTGATTCAAGGTTCTGCCAGGTTTTCGGGCCGTCGAGAGAGTTCTCATAGGTTTCACGGAAGGCTTTCGGATTCATGCACTCATGCATGGTCTGAGTAATTTCAGCGTTGCTTGGCCAGATATCCTTAAGGAATACATCGTTACCGTTTGCATCCTTACCAAGTGGCTGAGTGGTCACGTCAATGTTTACGTTGCCTGCCATCGCCATCGCAACAACCAGCGGTGGTGACATCAGGAAGTTGGCGTCCACATCAGGATGTACGCGACCTTCAAAGTTTCGGTTACCGGACAAAACAGACGCAGCGATAATATCGTGGTTCTGCAGTGCTTCTTCGATGCTTGGTGCCAGAGGGCCAGAGTTACCTACACAGGTTGTACAGCCGTAACCCGCAGTATTAAAGCCCAGTGCATCCAGATGTTGCTGCAGTCCGGCCTTGGTTAAGAAGTCGGTGGCAACCGGTGACCCTGGGGCCAGAGACGTTTTTACGCCATCCGGTACTTTCATGCCCAGTTCGTTTGCTTTCTTGGCCAGCAAGCCAGCCGCGATCAGCAAGCCAGGGTTGGATGTGTTGGTGCAGGCGGTGATCGCCGCGATTACGATATCGCCGTCTTTTAGTTCCCTTTCAGGCAGAGGCGCGAAAATACCCGCTTCGTCTGCTTTCATTGGGGTAACGGTTGCAACTTCCGGATTACGGTCGCCTTCCGCTGCGGCTTTTCTGAATACGTTACCGATCTCAGCCAGCGGTAGTCGGTCCTGAGGTCGTTTCGGACCCGCCACAGACGGTTCAACCGTGGACAGATCCAGCTGCAGAAGATCGGTATAGCGAGGAAGTGCCTGACCCGGCGTCCAGGCCATATTCTGTGCTTTGTAATAAGCCAGTGGCAGATCGCCGTCCCGTCCTGTTGCTCTCATATACTCAGCAGAGACTTCATCAAATGGGAAGAAGCCCATGGTTGCGCCATATTCAGGCGACATATTTGCGATGGTCGCACGGTCAGGCAGGGATAGGTTGGCACAGCCTTCACCGACGTATTCAACAAACTTACCAACAACGCCACCCGGATAGTTACGCAACATTTCCGTGATTGTCAGTACCAGGTCAGTCGCGGTGACGCCTTCTCGTAGTGCACCGGTCAGCTCAACGCCAACTACTTCTGGTGCCAGCATCTGCATCGGTTGGCCTAGCATAGAAGCACCCGCTTCGATGCCGCCAACGCCCCAGCCCACAATGCCCAGTGCGTTTGCCATTGGCGTATGGCTATCCATACCAATGAGGGTATCCGGGATCATCAGGCCATTCATGTTGAGATAGCCTTGTGCCAGATATTCCAGGTTAACCTGGTGAACGATACCGGTTTGCGGTGGGATAATCCGGATGGTGTCGAATGCCTGCGCGCCCCATTTCAGGAAGGCATAACGCTCTTTGTTTCTTTCCGCTTCCAGCTCGCCATTGATTCTCAGAGACGCAGGGCTACCGGTATTGTCCATGGTAACTGTGTGATCGATAACCAGATCTGCGCGTACCAGAGGCTCAATAATCGCAGGGTCCAGATCCATACGCTGAACTGCAGAGCGCATAGCGGCAAAATCCACAATGGCGGGCGTGCCACTCAGATCATGCATAATGACACGACCTGCCGTGAAAGGTATTTCGATAGGTTCTTTGCCCTGATGCTCTATCCAGCCACCAAGCGCCTGAATCTGCTCAGCGCTTACGCCGTTCTGGCCAACATTTCGGGCGATACCTTCCAGGATAGGGCGAAGTGAAAAAGGTAATGCATCAAGGTCGATACCAAACCGTTCTGCGGTATCTGGAAGACTGTGGTAGTTGTGCTTCGTTCCGGGGAGTGTTTTAACAGAACTGGATGGATCGAAATCGATAGGACTTGTCATTTTTTATACCTCACGCAGATATGACGTTTCTGAACCTACAGCCTTCTATTGCACGAGCAACCGCTTATTGTTGAAGCTGCTTGTCAGTCGTATATTCAGCCGTCAAGCGAACCGCTATTTCCTGCACCATAAGTTTTTACTTTGTTGAGATTGTCGACAATGTTAGCCAATAGGAGCTGTAAATCAAGTGATATTGGAATGATTTCGCCTGAATTACATACAATCTGCGACTATTTGCTAGTACGTATAGAAGTTTTTGGCAACTTTAAACGTGATAGGGCTTGTTTATGCAATGCAGAATTCATGGCATGTTGTGGTTATAGATGGGTTTGCCGATGATAGGGGGAGGTTGAGCTCAGGCACGATAAACAACTAGCCATGATAATGATTGCTATTTACAGAAAAAACGGTCCTCCAAATAGAAATAGAAACACAGTACAACCAATGTATACCCTCTGAAACACCTTGATTTTAGTACTATTTTTTCTATTTATAGTGACTATAAGTTTGATTTAAGTAGTTTTCATTGAGCTGTTTATGACTTATTTCTATAATCTGTCCGCAAATCATAATTAGATTTAAGTGAGACGTTGGACGCCATGAGCTACTACTCTGAGTATTTAGAAGAAATTGAGGTTCGTAAAAAGGACCTGGGCCTGAACCCAAAACCAATCGATAGCGCAGAGCTGCTATCCGAAATCATTGCCCAGATCAAAGACACGGGTAATGCAGAGCGCGAAGCTTCTCTAAACTTCTTCATCTACAACACTCTGCCAGGTACTACTCCAGCGGCTGGCGTTAAAGCGGCTTTCCTGAAAGACATCGTTCAGGGTAAAGAAGCTGTTGCAGAAATCTCTCCTGAGTTCGCACTAGAGCAGCTGTCTCACATGAAAGGTGGTCCTTCTGTTGAAGCACTGCTTGATATCGCACTGTCTGACGATGCTCAGGCTGCTGCTGCGGGTGAAGTTCTGAAGTCACAGGTATTCCTGTACGACGCAGACACCGCTCGTCTTGCTGACGCTTTCAAAGCGGGCAACGCCATCGCTAAAGAGATCCTGGAAAGCTACTCAAAAGCTGAGTTCTTCACCAAGCTGGATGATATCCCAGAGACGATCAAAGTTATTACCTACATCGCTGCAGAAGGTGATATCTCCACTGACCTGCTGTCTCCGGGTAACCAATCTCACTCCCGTGCTGACCGTGAACTGCACGGCCTGTGCATGATCTCTCCAGAAGCTCAGCAGGAAATCGCTGAGATGGGCAAAGCTAACCCTGATGCTAAAGTGATGCTAATCGCTGAAAAAGGCACCATGGGTGTAGGTTCTTCCCGTATGTCTGGTGTTAACAACGTTGCACTGTGGGCTGGTGAGAAAACTTCTCCATACATCCCATTCATCAACAACCGTCCGGTCGTTGCGGGTACTAACGGTATCGCGCCTATCTTCCTGACGACTGTTGGTGTAACCGGCGGTATCGGTCTGGACCTGAAAAACTGGGTTAAGAAAACTGACGCTAACGGCGAAGTTGTTCGTGATGCTAACGGCGACGCAGTTCTGGAAGAAGCCTACTCCGTTGCTACGGGTACGGTTCTGACTATCGATACCAAAGCGAAGAAACTGTACAACGGTGACGAAGAGCTGGCTGACATCTCAGATGCTTTCACCCCACAAAAAGTGGAATTCATGAAAGCTGGCGGTTCTTACGCGGTAACCTTCGGTAAGAAACTGCAAACGTTCGCTGCTGAAACTCTGGGTGTTGAAGCGCCAGCGGTATACGCTCAGTCTAAAGAGATTTCTCACGAAGGTCAGGGCCTGACTGCGGTTGAGAAAATCTTCAACCGTAACGCAGTAGGTGTTACTTCTAAGACTCCTCTGCACACCGGTTCTGACGTTCGCGTTAAAGTGAACATCGTAGGTTCTCAGGACACTACCGGTCCTATGACCTGTCAGGAACTGGAAGCAATGGCTGCTTCTACTATCTCTACAAGCGTTGACGGTGCTTTCCAGTCTGGTTGTCACACTGCGTCTGTATGGGACAACAAAGCTAAGGCTAACACGCCTAAGCTGATGGCGTTCATGAACGCGTTCGGCGTAATCACTGCACGTGATCCGAAACACGTTTACCACTCCATGACTGACGTTATTCACAAAGTACTGAATGACATCACAGTTGACGACCGCGCAATCATCATCGGTGGTGACTCTCACACCCGTATGTCTAAAGGTGTAGCGTTCGGGGCTGACTCCGGCACCGTTGCGATCGCACTGGCGACTGGTGAATCGGCAATGCCAATCCCAGAGTCTGTGAAGGTAACCTTCAAAGGTAGCATGAAGCCTCACATGGACTTCCGTGACATCGTACACGCGACTCAGCAGCAGATGCTGAAGAAGTTCGCTGGCGAAAACGTATTCCAGGGTCGTGTAATCGAAGTGCAGATCGGTACTCTGCTGGCTGACCAGGCCTTCACCTTCACCGACTGGACTGCAGAAATGAAAGCGAAAGCTTCTATCTGTATTTCTACTGATGAGACGCTGATCCAGTCTCTGGAACTGGCTAAGTCCCGTATCCAGATCATGATCAACAAAGGTATGGAAAACGAAGCGGGCATGCTGCAGGGTCTGATCGACCTGGCTGACAAGCGTATCGCTGAAGTTAAATCCGGCGAAGCACCTGCTCTGGCTCCGGACGACAACGCACAGTACTACGCTGAGCTGGTTGTTGACCTGGACGCAATCGATGAGCCAATGATTGCTGACCCAGACGTAAACAACGAAGACGTCTCCAAGCGTTACACCCACGACGTGATCCGTCCAGCTTCTTACTACGATGGCCGTCAGGTAGACCTGGGCTTCATCGGTTCTTGTATGGTTCACAAAGGTGATATGCAGATCATCGCTGCGATGCTGCGCAACCTGGAGAAGAAAGGTCCTATCACCTTTAACGCGCCACTGGTTGTTGCGCCACCAACTTACAACATCGTTGACGAGTTGAAAGCGGAAGGCGACTGGGAGCTGCTGGAGAAATACGCTGGCTTCGAATTCTCTGACGAGAATCCAAAAGAAGAAGCGCGCACCAAGTACGAAAACATTCTGTACCTGGAGCGTCCTGGATGTAACCTGTGTATGGGTAAC
>NZ_JBFGYC010000212.1:0-6286 GCF_041587635.1 Pontibacterium sp.
CCAGTTCATTTTCTGACGGCGGATAGGGTTTTTCTGCCTGATAGGCTTTGTAATTTTTTAGCTGGAAGACATACGCCAACACCTGAGCGACAGCCGTGTATAAACCCGCAGGGATCTCTTCGTTAATTTCTGAGGAATAATAGAGCGCTCGCGCTAGCGGCGGCGCAGAAAGAATCGGTATATCTTTTTCTTTAGCAATTTCTCGAATTTTGAGGGCCACAAAGTCTGCCCCCAAAGCAACAACGTAAGGCGCACCACCACGCTCACTGTCGTACTTCAACGCAACGGAATAGTGAGTCGGGTTGGTAATAACCACATCCGCCTCGGGAACATCCTTCATCATCTGTCGTTGAGAGATTTCACGCTGCATCTGCCGAATGCGGCCTTTGACTTCAGGTTTACCCTCCGTGTTTTTGTATTCATCTTTGATCTCCTGCATCGTCATCTTCAATTTCTTGGTGTAGGAGTAAAGCTGAAACGGAACGTCAATTGCCGCAATGATAATCAGACTGGCACTGAGCATTAAAAATACCCAGATTACTATCTCCACTGCGTCTTCAGAGGATGTTTGCGGGCTACCATAACCCAGCGCGAGAATATCCGATTTAATAGACCACAAGACGCCTATCGCGACCGCAGCGACGACTGAAAACTTACCCAGTGCTTTGATCAGTTCCACCAGCGCATTCATCGAAAACATTCGCTTCAAACCCGACAACGGATTCAGTCGACTGCCCTTAGGTGCGAACGCCTGTGCACTAAAATTCCACCCACCCAAGGCAATAGGCCCAATAAGCGCTGCCAACAACACGATCGCAAAGAAGCCCAGCAACCCTTGAAAGGATTCATAAAACGCCGCCGTCAAAAATATGATCATCTGGTTGACGTCAAAAATTGCCGCTCGCTCCAGCTCGTAACTGTTTACCATCACATTCATCATGTGATGGGCCAGCTTCCCGCCAAACATCAACGCTGCAGCAGACGACGCCAGCAAAACAGCCATGGTCACCAATTCACGTGATCGGGGAACGTCGCCCTTCTCACGCGCCTCGGTTAACCGTTTGGCCGTGGGTTCTTCTGACTTTTCCTGACCCGACTCTTCTGCCATTCAGGGTGTCTCCGCGACAATCATGCCCAACAGATAATCCAATGCGAACTCTGTCATCTTGAAATAATGTCCCAACAGATCGCCCATTGAAATCCATGCGATGAGCAACCCCATCAGCATAGTGAATGGAAAACCGATCGCGAAGATATTGAGCTGCGGCGCGGCACGTGTCATCACACCAAAGGCAAAGTTAACCACCAATAAAGCGGTAACCGCAGGCAAAGCGATCATCAAAGCGCCTGAAAACATCCAGCTACCCGCTAATGCCATTTTCCAGTACGAGTCGATCACTAAGGTCGCTCCCCCTACCGGCACCAGCGTGAAACTTTTGACCAACAATTCGATCATGATCAGATGCCCATTTGTCGCCAGGAAAAACATCATGACGATCATCAAATAGTACTGACCCAGTATAACCACCGATACACCATTGGCCGGATCGGAGGTCGATGCGAATCCCAGCCCCATCTGCATAGCTGTCAGCTGCGCACCCAACACAAACACCTGAAATAGCACCTGCACTGCAAAGCCCATCAGGGACCCAATAAGGATCTGTTGTGCGATAATTTTTACGGTCTCAAACGCCAATCCATCGTAAACCGGCATATCAGGTAACAGCGGCACAATCAGCAAAGAAACCGCCAACGCCAACCCCAGACGAATACGCACCGGCACCAGCCTGGAGCCAATCATGGGAATAACCATAAAAAAGGAGGCCACACGAAAAAACGGCCATAGAAAGGAGGATACGATGCGATCGATCTGACCTAGATCCAGCTCAAACACAGGATCACCCGATCAGATAGGGGATATTATGAAACAGGTAGGAGAACAGGTCCTTAAATTTACCAACAATCCAAGGCCCCATGACCATAATAACCGTCAGCGTAACAATCAAACGAGGCAGAAAGCTCAACGTCTGTTCGTTAATCTGTGTCGCCGCCTGAAACATTGATATCAGCAGACCAATCATCAGACTGGGCGTAATGATGACAGCCACCAGAATAACGATGAGCATGAACGCTTCACCGTACACATCGAGTACCACATCGGTCGACATAAGAGGCCTCTATATACCGAAGCTGGCTGCTAACGTACCCACCACCATGGCCCAGCCATCAGCCAGTACAAACAACATAATCTTAAACGGCAGCGAGATAATCACCGGAGACAGCATCATCATACCCATGGCCATAAGGACACTGGCCACCACCATATCAATCACCAAAAACGGGATAAATAACATAAATCCGATCTGAAAGGCGGTTTTCAGTTCACTGGTTACAAAAGCAGGTACCAACACCGAAAATGGGATCTCGTCAGCGCCATTCACTTTGGGCGTTTTGGAGATCTTCATAAACATATCCAGATCACTTTCACGGGTTTGATTTAGCATAAACTCCCGAAAAGGGCCGCTCGCGGCCTCCAACGCTTGCACCACACCCATCCGCTCTTCCATATAGGGTTGAACCGCTTGGGTATTCACTTTTTCGAGCACTGGCGTCATGATGAATAAGCTGAGAAACATCGCCAATCCAACCATAACCTGATTAGACGGCGTTTGCTGCAAACCTAACGCCTGACGCAAGATTGCAAAAACGATAATGATTCGGGTAAACGATGTCATCATCATAACCATGGCTGGCAGGAACGTCAGCATGGTCATCAACGCAAGGATCTGGATCGTTACGCTGTAGTTTTCTACGCCATCCTCACCTGCCGTAACACTGATCGCAGGAATACCTACATCAGCGGCGACAGTGGGAATACTCCACCCCAACAGAATAACAACGACCAACAACGCTCTCAAGAATCGGTTCTCCGCTGTAACGCTTCAACCAACCGCTGCCCAAACGCACCTTCAGGTTCACCAATATCCACGACCGGTTCATCAAAGCGGGTGATCAAGTTCACCCTTCCCGGCGCAACCCCCAGCAGCATTTGTTCCTTCCCCACCTCAACCAACACGACCTTCTCACGCGCCCCCAAAGGCAACCCGGTAATGACGCGCATATGCCGTCCGGTCTGAGTCACGCCCAATGAACGGCGCGCTATCCATGCCAGCAGAAAAATCAGCGCAATAACAAACAACAAACCTAACAGCAGTTGCAGCACGGCTTCAGTTGAGAAAGGATCAGATGTTGTCATAGGCGTTACGCCCCGAGTGATGTCTGCACCCTGCTCTGACGTTGCTGGTGCAGATAAGACCTCATCAGCCGCCGCGCCATATTGAGCAAAGAGACTGATGAACAGCAAGGAGATAGCTGAGGATATGCGGCTGAACATAACCACCTTATTTGAGACGCTTAATGCGCTCCTGCGGACTGATAACATCAGTCAGGCGAATTCCATAACGGTCGTTAACCACAACAACCTCCCCATGTGCAATCAGCGTACCGTTGACCTTAACATCCAACGGCTCACCCGCAACACGGTTTAACTCAATCACCGATCCCTGATTGAGCTGCAGTAAGTTGCGGATTGCAATATCAGTCTCACCGACCTCCATGGACAACGTCACAGGAATATCCAGAATCACATCCAGCTTGGGATCATCCACAGGATTGGCATCATCCCGGAGCTCATCCAGCTCTACAGACTCACCCACATCCGTGCCAGATGCACCTTCAGCTTCAGTCTCCGAAGTTAGCTGCTGCTCCATCGCCGCAGCCCACTCGTCAGCCATCGCCTGCTGGTCTACGTCCTGATTGTTCTCATCGCTCATTCAATTGCTCTCCAGCTACTATCTGCTACTTATCCAGACGTAGCTCTTCTTTCACCTGACCAACAAGCTTAATGGCCAGATTGCCTCGCGAAACACCCAACTTACCTTCAAACACAGGCACTTTATTCACTTTCATCCGCAAATTCTCCGGAATTTCCACGGGGATCACATCCCCCTCCTCCAAATCCAAAACATCGCGCAATGTCAATTTTTTCTCAGCTAAGGTGATCTGCAAATTCATGCGCGCCATCATAATGTCGCGTCTCATCGCCGTCTGCCAACGCTCATCAGAGTGATCTTCACTGTTCTGAACCCCTGCAACCAGTTTGTCGCGAATGGGTTCCAGCATGGAATACGGCATAGCAACATGAAACTCACCACTGCCATTATCCATATCAACCTGAAAGCTGCTGATAACGATTACATCGCCCGGATTGATGACGTTAGCCATCGCCGGGTTAACCTCATGCCCCAGATACTCAAAATCAATATCCATTACGGGCCCCCAAGCTTCTTTCAAGTCATGAAAGAACTGGCCGATCACCTTGTGCACCAAGCGAGTTTCAGTCGGCGTAAACTCGCGGCCTTCGATTTTGGCATGACGCCCGTCACCACCAAAAAAGTTATCCACCAATTTGAACACCAGCTTGGCATCCATGATAAACAAAGCAGTGCCACGTAACGGACTCACACGCACTAGGTTCATACTCGTCGGTACGTATAAGGTATGTACGTAATCGCCATACTTCATGACCTGAATACCCCCTACCGCAACATCTGCGGTACGGCGTAACAGGTTAAATAAACTCAGACGGGTATGGCGGGCGAAACGCTCATTGATCATTTCAAGCGTTGGCATCCGACCACGCACGACACGGTCGTGACTGGCCAGATCATAGGGACGAACCTCTTCATCGGACTCCGGTTCAGGCTCTTCCGATGTGTCTACGCCGCCGTCGTCAACACCATGCAACAGCGCATCGATTTCGTCCTGCGAGAGGAGGTCTTTTACAGACATCTAGTCATCACTGCATTACAAAGTTAGTAAAGAGCACCGTTTCCACTCCAGGTCTCCCGATTTTCTCCATCATAACCTCGCGCACCTCATCTACTGCCTGCTGTCTCAACTCACTGCGCCCCTCTTTAGTTTGTAACACTTCAAACTGTTGTGAAGAGAACATTTTGTTAAGACGGGATACAACCACCGGCATATGTAACTTGAGTGCAGCTTCTACCTCAGGATTACGTGTTTTGGCTTCCACATAGGCCTGCATATAATGGCCACGACCGGCTCTGGTTTTTTCCTTACTACGCAGTGACACCACAAACATCGGGCGCCCCTCCATTGAACGAACTTTGACATAGATTGCCGGGCCACGCACCGGCTCAACCGCTTCCGCTTCCTTCTCAGCACTCTGTTCCGTATCTGGCTCTGCCAATAAGAGGAAATATGCCGCAGCACCGCCGCCACCCAAAACTAAAAGCGCAACCACGAAAATGATGATTAGCTTAAGTTTGGACTTCTTTTTACCGCCTTCTTCTTCGCCGTTTTCCGCCGCTGCAGCCTGATCTTCAGCCATCATCAATCTCCCGTGACAGAGTGCCGAATAATATACTTAAGGGACTATCCCTTTTTACAGCGCTAACTATAACACACTGTTTTTCAGGCTGAAGCTACTCATGCATAGTAATCAACGAGCGACAATCCTTCACCACCCGCCTCTGCAGAAACCTGCTCCTCCAAGCCTCCGGACAGCTCATCCCCCACCCCTGAGGCAAAACGCTCCTGACGTCTTTCTTCTTCCGACCCGGAAGACTGATCATTCACCGAAGACTCTCCCAGATTTAACCCTTGTTGCTCCAGCATCTCTCGCAATCTAGGCATACTTTGCTCCACAGCGTCCCGCACCGATGCATGAGGTGAGACAAAGCTAACACTGACCTGATCCTGCCCAACCTGAAGCCTGACCTTTAACGAGCCCAATTCAGGAGGATCCAGCTGGATTTCAGCCACCTGATTGTTTTGTGCTGTCATGATCATGATGCGTTCGCTCAGGGCGTTACTCCACGGCGCTGAGCCCATTTGCCCCTGTCCCGCAAGCGTGAATGCGGTTTGCGTTGGCGTCATTTTTGCCACCTGATCTGCCGGGACCGCAACTTGGGCCGCCGCACTCAATAGAGAAGAGAAACCACGCCCTTCTGCACGCAGCCCGCTGTCCGTTTTCTCACCGCCTCCCTGAGCACCCTCGCCGACTGCACGTTCTGCGCGTAGCAGATCTGCGGTTTCACTTGGCGTCAAACGCATATCCGCCGTCGAAGCTGACCCATCTAGAGGGACTACTGGCACGGGAGATCCTACCGCCCCCCCCGATGTATTAGTGACCGGAGATACCAGCTGCGTCACTGACAGCGCGCTGCCAGTCAAACCTTTATTGTCAGCACTCCCCACAGAC
>NZ_JBFGYC010000213.1:0-6278 GCF_041587635.1 Pontibacterium sp.
AAGTCTGAGAAATTGAAAAGTTCACCAAGGTCGATAAGGGATTGTTGAAAAGGCATAAAAAAATCCGATGCTGATAACAACATCGGATTTTCTACTAAACCTGCTTTTACCTCAAATGCTTAAGTGAACAGCATTGCCGCAATTGCGGGGCTTTTTGCGTTAAGACGCTCGCTGCAATCTTTTGTCTGAAGGGTAAAACTGCTAGTGTGGTTGGGTTAATTGGATTGAGATTTTGGTGACAGCGCATGAGTCGAGATGACTTTGATATTCCAGACCTGGGACCGGCGGAGCCGGATCGGGTTACACCTTCCCCAAGCAGTGCGGGTGCAGCTACTGCGTCTGAAATTCAGCATCCTCCTGTAAAGCGTAGTGGTGGATGGTTTCAGTCTTTTTTGTTGATTTTATTGGTCGCTGCCTGCTCCGGATTGGGGTACTGGGGGCTGACCATGTATGAACAGCTGCAGGCCGAGAGAGAGTCGGTAGCTGAGTTGCAAGCGCAGATGAAAGAGATGAGAGGGCTGTTGAATCTGGCGGAAACCAGTGCCCAGAAATCGGGAGATACGTTGCTGGATCAGGTTACCCGCATGAGCAAAGCTGCGCAGGAAAAGTACAAGCATTTTGATTCTGAGATCGCGAAGCTATGGGCGATTACCTATCAGAAAAACAAACCTGAGCTGGAAAAGCAGGCGAAACAGATTGCAGGTCAAAATAGTCAGCTCAGCTCTCTGGATAAACAACTAAAATCCCAGGGTGCGCAGCTGAAAGCGCAAGCAGCGAAATTTAGTGAACAGACAAAGGCGATTGCCGCCCAGACGAAAGCGCTGAATGCCGTTAAACAATCATTAGCCGTACAGCAGAAAAAGATCACTGCGATGTCCGCTGAAGTGAATAAAAGCAAGTCTTCAGTCAAAGACCTGGTTTCCGCTGACCTGAAAAAGGTGCGCTCTGAAGTGGTCGCGGCGCAGACGGCGATGCGTCTCAGTGAAGAAGCGATGACCGAAGAGCAGGCTGTATTAACTGCCTCGCTTCGCAAGCTGACAGATCGCACCGCAGCACTGGAAAATGGGCAGCGCAAAAACGGTTTGGAACGGCGCGTGAAGAATAATGAAGATGCGGTGCGTGCTTATGACGCGACACGTCGTGAGCTGAATCGGAATTTGCTGCAGATTAAGAAGAAAATTAACGAGTTACAGCTGGCTGTAGAAAAGCAGGTTAAGTAATCCCTGAGGGCGATGGTAGATGATTAAAGTTTATGGTGGTGTATTTTCCCGTGGCAGCATGGTGATGTGCGCACTGGAAACATTGGGTGTTGAATATGAAATGGTATCAATGTCGGCCCGTGATCCGAATACACAGACCGCCGAATACCGTGCGCTGAATCCTACGGGTAAACTGCCGACCATCGTTGATGGTGATCTGGTACTGTTCGAGACGCAGGCGATCTTGTTTTATCTGGCACAGAAGTACGGTAACAACCTGTTGTGGGCCGATACAGCGGAAGAGGTGGCCGACATCTATCGTTGGTCACTGTATGTGAGCAATCAGATGGAAGTGCCCTCGCTGAACTTGCTGTTACAGATGAAGTACAGCCCGGATGGCCAAGGTGATCCGGCTAAGATCTCGGAAGCGAATGCTGAATTGGACCGTTTTCTGCCAATACTGGAGCAGCGCCTGGAAGGTCGTGAGTTTGTTGCCTGTGATAAGCGTACAGTCGCGGATATTCACGGTGCCAGCGTATTAGCATGGGCCAAACTGTCTGGGTTTGATTACGATCGGTATCCAAACGTACATGCCTGGATCAAGCGTCAGTTGAAGTCTGAGGCTGCGCAACGGGTAATGGCAAAAGCAAAAGGGTGATTCGGGTGCTGAGGGGGATGATTACCCCCTTAGCTAACGCGGATTTGATCATGGCCTGTATAACAGGCAGAATAAGCGGTTTCCTCTGAATATACTTTGAACACATCCATGAAAATTCGTGCGTTCTTTGCACTGACCCTACCTGATTCCGTCGTGCGCTGGTTAGCTGACCACGCAGATACTCTCTGTGAATACGATAAGCAGGTCGAAGTAGAATGGGTTGATTCAGAGACCTACCATCTGACATTGTGTTTTCTGGGCGATATTAGTCTGGAACAGGTGGATCAGGTAGAAGCGCTGGCACGTGAGCGGCTGAAGGACAGCACCTCATTTCAGGTGCATATCAATGCAACTGACTATTACCGTGTCAGTAAGAAGTTGGCGCTGGTTGCTGCGCTACCCAATGCCAACGAAGAGATTATGCATCTGCACGATCTGATGGGGCAGGTTGCTACCGAGGCAGGTATTCCGCAGGAAGACAAAGGCTTTAGCTTTAGGCCACATGTCACGCTCGGACGCTTGCCAGGCAAGAAAAATGGATTTAAGCCGCCAGAAGCGTGGCCAGAGGTTGATCTGATCAGTTTGGCTGATTCGGTTGTCCTCTTTCAGAGTAAACCGGGGGAGCGTGGTTCGATTTATACACCACTGTTCGAAATCCCCCTGCAAGATTTGGCTTAAGCGCTTTATTCAAGCGATCCCTTAAGTTTCCCAGACATCCCAAATTAGATACTAAATTTATGCGTGCTCCTGAACTTCTGTCCCCTGCCGGGACGCTGAAAAATATGAAATATGCGTTCGCCTACGGGGCGGATGCGGTCTACGCAGGTCAGCCTCGTTATAGTCTGCGAGTGCGTGAAAATGACTTCAATATGGATAACCTCCAGACCGGCATCGATCTGGCGCACAGTCTGGACAAGAAGTTCCTCGTCGCAAGTAACATCATGCCTCATAACGGCAAGTTGAAAACCTATCTGGATGATATGCGCCCGGTGGTTGAGATGGGGCCTGATGCGCTGATTATGTCTGATCCCGGCCTGATTATGATGGTGAAGGATACCTTCCCAGATATGCCGATCCATCTGTCTGTCCAGTCCAATACAATGAACTGGGCGACAGTGAAGTTCTGGGAGCGGATGGGTATTGAGCGTGTCATCCTGTCCCGTGAGTTGTCACTGGACGAAGTGGCAGAGATCCGCCAAATCTGCCCGGACATGGAGCTGGAAGTGTTTGTACACGGCTCTCTGTGTATCGCTTATTCTGGCCGTTGTCTGTTGTCGGGTTATATCAATCACCGTGATCCGAACCAAGGTACCTGTACCAACTCGTGTCGCTGGAAGTACGACGCTCATGAAGCCAAGCAGGATGAAACGGGCGATCTGATTCCTCTCGCTCAGGAAGGTCAGGAGCAGGCAGCAGAGGCAGCGCAGCAGTTTGATCCGACGACTGATCTGGGGCTGGGTGGTCATACTGATACGCCGTACTTGCTACAAGAACGTTCTCGTCCAGGCGAATACATGCCTGCTTATGAAGATGAGCATGGTACTTACATCATGAACTCCAAAGATCTGCGTGCGATCCAGCATGTACATCGTTTGGCTGAGATCGGTGTTGACTGTCTGAAGATCGAAGGGCGGACGAAGTCTTATTATTATGTCGCCCGCACTGCGCAGGCGTACCGTAAAGCGATTGATGATGCCGTTGCCGGACGTCCGTTTGACATGGGTCTGATGGATGAGCTGGAAAATCTGGCGCACCGTGGTTACACCGAAGGTTTCTACCGTCGTCATGTTCACGATGAGTATCAGAACTACGAAACTGGTAACTCTATCGGTTATCACCAGCAGTTTGTGGGTGAGATTCTGGGCCGCGAAGGTGACATGCTGAAAGTGGATGTGAAAAACCGCTTCCAGAAAGGCGATACGCTGGAACTGATGACGCCGCAGGGCAACCGCAAGTTTGTACTGGAAACGATGCACAACAAAAAAGGTCAGGATGTTGATGTGGCACCGGGCTCGGGTCATGTGGTCAGCATCCCGATGGGCGGTGATTTCGACCCTGAGCATGCACTGCTGATGCGTGATCTGCGCGACGTTGAAACAACCCGTAAAAAATAAATATCGCGCGCCCATGGACCTGAGTAAATACAGTTTCCGGCGCGCACTGCGTCCCTTCTCTTTTACCGTTGCACTGGTGATCTGCCTGACAGGTATCGCGAGTGCAACGGTGTCTAGTGCCTTCAATAGCTTCTCCGCCGCACTGGTTTTGGCCGGTGGTTTGCTGCTACAGGCGGGTGTTAATCTGATTAACGATTACGCCGACCGTCATCAGCTTGAAACCAACAACGCGAATGCCGCTCATCTGCGCGCGATGATCCGCATCGAGCAAAACTTTCGCATTGGCCTCACATGTTTTCTATTGGCATCTGTTATCGCGCTATATCTGGTGACTCAGGTGGGTATTGAACTACTCTGGCTCGCGCTGTTAGGGATTGTCGGGGCGTTGGGATATACCTTGGAGCCAATGAACTATAAACGCCGGGGATTGGGCGTGGTGTTGGTGTTCTGGTTTATGGGCGTGCTGATGGTCAGTGGCAGTTACTTTGCGGTGACCGGTGATCTGTCTGCGACGGTGGTGTGGCAATCGGTGCCGGTCAGTCTGCTGACATCACTGTTGCTGCTTTCCAACGAGTTGCGGGACTACGAAGCGGACCGACGCGATAATATCGCGACGCTCAGTGTGCGGATCGGTTATGCGCGTGCCTCTGGGCTCTATCTCGTTCTGGTTATCGCGACATATCTTTCAGCGATTGTGCTGTGGTGGAGCGGGGCGCTGCAGTCGCTCTGGCCGTTGTTGCCGAGCTTGCTATGTGTACTCCCTTCTTACCGTCTGCTTCAGGCGGATGAAACTCAGCGTAAGACGCTGACCCCTTTGACTGGACGTCTGTTTCTGGTGTTCGGGTTGGGGTACTGTCTGGCGCTGTTTATCTGACCTGATTGTTCTTCCGCGCTGCAGTAATTAAGACTAATGCCGAGCACCGAATTACTTTCCAATTAGTGTATAATCCCGCCACAACTAATAAGCGGTCCTGTGGTGGTTGTCTGTCAATACGGTCTGAAAATACTGTATTAATAGGCGCTTCCTATCTGCCCCATGAGTGATGGGAGCAAGCCGTTACCCTAATGACAAAGAGCCAATTGGAGTGTCGCCGAATGAGTGTTATTCGCCAAGACGACTTCATCAGCAGTGTTGCTGATGCCTTGCAGTTTATCTCCTACTATCACCCGATCGATTTCGTTCAGGGCGTTCACGAAGCGTATCAGAAAGAGCAGAACCCAGCGGCGAAAGACGCGATGGCTCAGATTCTGATCAACTCCCGCATGTGTGCGGAAGGTCAGCGTCCAATCTGTCAGGATACCGGTATCGTTACCGTCTTCCTGAAAGTGGGCATGAACGTGACCTGGGACGCGAAAATGAGCGTGACCGACATGGTGAACGAAGGTGTTCGTCGTGCATACACTCATCCTGACAATGTTCTGCGTGCGTCTATTCTGGCGGATCCTGCCGGTAAACGTCAGAACACTAAAGACAACACGCCAGCGGTTATCCACTACGAAATCGTAGAGGGTGACGAGGTGGAAGTTCACGTTGCAGCGAAAGGTGGTGGCTCCGAGAACAAATCCAAAATGGTGATGTTGAATCCATCCGACAGCATTGTCGACTGGGTTGTTAAGACTGTCCCAACCATGGGTGCCGGCTGGTGTCCGCCGGGTATGCTGGGTCTGGGTATCGGTGGTACCGCAGAGAAAGCAGCAGTATTGGCGAAAGAATCCCTGATGGATCCGATCGACATCCATGAACTGCGTGAGCGCGGTCCGCAGAACCGCGTTGAAGAGCTGCGTCTGGAAATCATGGATGCGGTTAACAACCTGGGTATCGGTGCGCAGGGTCTGGGTGGTCTGACGACTGTTCTGGACGTGAAGATCATGGATTATCCAACTCACGCGGCATCGCTGCCGGTATGCATGATTCCGAACTGTGCTGCGACACGTCACACCCACTTCACACTGAACGGTAACGGCCCTGCTGTGCTGACACCGCCAAGTCTGGATGAGTGGCCGGAAGTGACCTTTGAAGTAGGTGAAAGCACCCGCCGCGTTGATCTGAACACAGTGACGCCAGAAGATGTGAAATCCTGGAAGCCGGGTGAAACCGTTCTGCTGAACGGTAAGATGCTGACCGGTCGTGATGCTGCTCACAAACGTATGGTTGAGATGCTGAACAACGGTGAAGAGCTGCCGGTTGATCTGAAAGGTCGCTTCATCTACTACGTGGGCCCAGTAGACCCAGTGGGTGATGAAGTTGTAGGCCCTGCTGGCCCTACAACGGCAACCCGTATGGATAAGTTCACCCGTCAGGTTATC
>NZ_JBFGYC010000214.1:0-6259 GCF_041587635.1 Pontibacterium sp.
GATTCCCATCCGGGGAAATGCATCAAATTGATGCACTATCCTGACATAGCTCTGCCACGGAGTTCAATGGAATTATCAGGTGTATTTCTTGGGAGAGGTGTTGCTCATCCCAACGACTGTTGGGACACATCTTCGCGTATGGTTTCTAGACTACCCATTGGATCAACATCCCAGCCATTGTGGTAAAGGGCGCGATGGAAGCACTAAGCTTAATGCTGCGTGTCACCCGCCAAGTCTCCCCGCTGTCACCTGTCCCCACCTCCCAAACGCAAAAAACCGGCACTAGGCCGGCTCTTGGTTTCACGAGTAGGGACAAGTCGTGAAACAACCATCTCAGAAAAAGGGACAATTCCTGAAATTAGCTCTGTGGCACCGCTGCGTATGCAACGACTTCACACAACATCTCTTCACGTGCCAGACCAGCAACGATCATCGCTGCGCGGTTTGGATACGGTGCTTCGAAGTATTCTGCGTATACCTTGTTGAAAACAGGCAACTGAGAACGGTCGGTTACGTAGATCAGGACCTGTGTCACATCATCCATGGTCAGCTCAGCGGCTTCGATGGTGTGCTTGAAGTTGTCCATTGTCTGACGCGCCTGAGCTTCGATACCGCCCTCGACTACGTTACCTTCAGCATCGATAGGAATCTGTGCGGTAGACAGGGTACCGTTAGCGATGATCGCCCATTCCAGTGGCGCTTTAGATGCGAAAAGTTCGGTCTTAACTGCTTTTTTCATAGGAGTGTTCAACGTTTATCTAACAATAAAAAGAAGGAATGAATCATCTATCGCAGCCGCCTGCCCCGTCAGGGCACTTGGTGCAGCTGCGATAGGTTGAGAGTCAGGCGCTAATTACAGGCCCTGCTCTTTTGCCATTTTGTTGGCGATCTGCGGTGCAGTCCAAAGGGATGGCAGCAGTACCAGAGATACCGGAACAGCGGTCACAACAATGAAGGACTGTAGCGCTGAGATACCACCGGAACCGATGGAGATCAGCAGTGCAGCCATCACACCCATCATGATGCCCCAGAACACACGTACACCAGACTGCGGGTGATCGGTACCGGTCATTACCATGGATACCGCGTAGGTCATGGAGTCACCGGTGGTCGCAACAAAGATCGTCGTCAGGATCAGGAACAGTACAGAGATCAGGAAGCCCATCGGCAGCTGTTCAGTGATCGCCAAGAGTGCAGCTGGCAGGTTAAAGCCAGTGAACGGCTCGGAGATAACACCCGGGTTAGCCAGTTCGAAAGACAGACCCGCACCACCTACGATGGTGAACCAGAAGCAGGTGATGATCGGTGCAACAACGGAGATCAGCAGGACCATTTCACGGATTGTGCGACCACGGGAGATACGCGCTACGAACATCGCCATCAGCGGGCCGTAACCCAGGAACCAACCCCAGAAGAACACAGTCCACCAGTCCAACCAGCCCGTATTTGCACGGAAAGTTGCCATCGGGATGAACTCTTTAACGTAGATACCGAAAGAGTGCAGGTAACCGTCGATGATGAAGGCGGTTGGGCCAAACACCAGAATGAATGCCATCAGACCAACCGCCAGAATGACGTTGGCACGACTCAGAATCTGGATACCACGGTTAACACCGCTTACAGCAGACAGCGTGTAGATACCGATCAGGCCGATGAGAATCGCTACCTGAGTGCCGTAGGTATTCGGGATACCAAACAGTTTTTCCAGACCAAAGCTCACCTGCAGACCCAGGAAGCCAATCGGACCGACCGTACCGGCAACAACGGCCAATACACAGCTGGAATCAACAATCGCACCCAGCGGGCCTTTCATGACGCGGTCACCAAATACCGGGTACAGCAGTGTACGCGGCTTCAGCGGCAGGCCTTTTTCATAGTGCAGGTACATGAAGACGATACCTGTCAGGCTGCCCAGAATCGCCCATGCCAGGAAACCCCAGTGCATGAAGCTCTGTGCCAGCGCGTTATACGCCGCCTGTGCAGTACCAGTTTCAGCACCTTCACCCGCAAACAACGGCGGAGGAGACGTGAAATGAGCCATTGGTTCAGCAGCCGCCCAGAACACACCACCACCAGCAAGTAAGGTACACATGATGATGGAGATCCACTGGAAGGTAGAGATCTCAGGTGTTTTGATACCACCCAGAACAACCGCACCGGTGCGGCCAACAGCCAGAAACAGGCCGATAATAAAGGTCAGCAGCAACAGAATCTGCCAGTATGCGCCAAACATCTTCGTCGAAGAGGCGAACGCAGTGTTTACCCAACCGGACACCAGTTCGATGTCGTACAGAGCAAACGCGGCGAACAGCGCGAGCACACCTCCACTGATCAGGAAGACGGGAAGATCCACCCCTGCCAGCAGTGATTTTTTGTCTGGCATCTGCAGCTCCTGATTAGAAGTCGGTGCCTGTGTCGTTGTATTCATATTAGTCTCCTGACGGGGCTCTTATATTTATGATTTCTCAGTCAGAGTGCTTCGGAACCCACACAGCTATCCGGTGCACCAGAGATGCTGTGTGGTTTTCCATTCGAATGTAGTGCGTGTTTCAGGGTTGGATTAGCGCTGTGGCCTCAGTGCGTCATCCAGATAGTTCACCCAGTTCAGGCCCATCACCTTAGCCACATCCTCATCACTGAAACCGCGTGCTTGCAGTCCCGCTGTGATGTTTGGAAAATCCCGGCTGTCACGGAACCATGACAGTGGGCTTGGCCAGTCCGCATTGGACTTGGAACCTTCACCGTAATCTTTCTCTTTCGACCAACGTCCGTTTCGCATCCATTCGAGGACAGACAGTGGCTGGTCCTGACACAGGTCAGTCCCGATGCCGATATGATCTATGCCCATCAGGTCAGCCGTGCTGGCCACCATGTCGCAGAAATCATCCAGCGTGCAATCTGATCCGTTCTTCAGGTGGAACGGATAAAGACTGAAGCCCAACAGGCCGCCAGACTCACCCAATGCCTTCAGCACCGTGTCAGACTTGTTACGTTTCGCCGCGTGGAAGCTGGTTGGATTCGCGTGGGAGATCACAATCGGACGTTCCGACAGCTCAATCGCATCCAGCGTGCTACGTTCGCCGCTGTGGCTCATGTCCACAACCATACCAACGCGGTTCATCTCTTGAATCACCTGTTTACCGAAGCGGGTAACACCACTGTCTTCCGCTTCGTAACAACCGCAGGCCAACAGGCTCTGGTTGTTGTAGGTGAGCTGCATGATCATCAGGTTCAGCTCGCGCATCACCTCGACCATGCCGATGTCATCTTCGATCGGCGAGCAGTTCTGCGCGCCGAACATGATGCCTACTTTGCCCAACTCTTTCGCCAGACGGATATCCGCCGTGCTCTTGATGGGCATGATCAGATCGCTGTTGTATTCGAAGTGACGGTTCCACTCCGCAATACGCAGCAAGGTCTCGCGAATCTGCTCGTGGTATACGATGGTGACATGCACCATCGTTACCCCACCTTCGCGCAGCTGTTCGAAGATCTGACGGTTCCAGTTGGAGTACTGGAGACCGTCGACAACGATCAGGTCTTTATGCAGATTTTGGTTCATAGGCCTGCTCCGGTTACGCACGGATGTAGGTGGTTTTCACAACGGTGTAGAACTCTTTCGCGTACGTGCCCTGTTCGCGTGGACCAAAGCTGGAATCTTTACGACCGCCAAACGGTACGTGGTAATCAGTACCCGCTGTTGGCAGGTTCACCATTGCACAACCGGTTTTCGCACGACGTTTAAAGTCAGTTGCGTACTTCAGGGATTCTGTGCAGATACCGCCAGTCAGACCGAAGTTGGTGTCGTTCAGAGTCGCCAGTGCTTCTTCGTAGTCTTTAACCTTGATGATGCACGCGATTGGCGCGAACGCTTCTTCACGGTTGATCGTCATGTCGTTGGTGGTTTCTGTGAACAGAGCTGGCTGCATGTAGTAGCCTTCTTTCTCTTCGTTCAGTACTTCACCGCCGCAGATCAGGTTGCCGCCTTCTTTCTTAGCCAGCTCTAGATATTCCAGGTTCTGTTCCATCTGACGCGCGTCAGCAACAGCACCGATGTGAACGCCTTCTTTCAGCGGATGACCGACAACCAGTTTCTGCATGCGAGCAACCATCGCTTCAACGAAACGATCATGGATGCCTTCAGTCACGATCAAACGGGAAGACGCGGTACATTTCTGACCGGTACCACCGAATGCACCACCCACCGCACACTCAACAGCATTATCCAGATCCGCATCATCCAGAACGATCAGCGCGTTCTTGCTGCCCATTTCCAGCTGACACTTAACCAGATTCACTGCGGTAGCGGCTGCCACTTTACGACCCGTTTCAAGAGAACCGGTGAACGTCAGTGCGTTGATGTCGCGGGAATTGATCATCACGTCACCCACCTGAGAGCCAGGGCCCATTACCAGGTTGAACGTGCCAGCAGGCAGACCCTGACGGGAGATTATCTCAGTCAGTGCCCATGCAGATGCAGGGACCTGGTTTGCAGGTTTCCAAACAACCGCGTTACCGAATGCCAGTGCTGGAGCAATTTTCCAAGCGCCGGTTGCAGTCGGGAAGTTCCACGGAGTGATGATGCCAACAACACCAACAGGCTCACGGCGTGTTTCGATTTCAACACCCGGACGTACAGAGTCGGCTGTTTCACCCATCTGACGCAGGACTTCAGCCGCGTAGTAATGGAAGAACTGACCTGAGCGGTAAGTTTCACCCACGCCTTCAGCCAATGTTTTACCTTCTTCACGTGCCAGGATCTCACCCAGCTCGTCTTTACGGGCGATCAGCTCGTCACCGATAGCCATCAGCACAGAGTAGCGCTGTTCCAGACCACTCTTCTGCCATTCTTCCTGACCCTGGATGGCAGCAGCAATTGCTGCTTCAGTCTGCGCTTTATCAGCCTGCGCGTAGTGACCAATGACGTCGCTGGTGTCGGCCGGGCTGATGTTTGCCACGGTACCGGAACCTTCTACCCACTCACCTGCGATGTAATTACGAAAAACTGATTCAGACATGTTTACCTCCACAAAGTTGATGGATTCATCTTATGGTGCATGTTTTAATAATAAAAATTAATAAATAATATTTGGTGATAAGGTTTATTTATCGCCAGACGTAACAACATGAAATTACGCATATTCAGGAGAGAGTCGCCATGTTGCCTGAACTGAAAATCGCCCAGCTGAGACACTTCGTATGGGTTGCTGAGTTAAAGGGATTTCATGCCGCAGCCGAAAAAGCGCATCGCACCCAGCCCGCGATCTCGTTATCGATTAAGGATCTGGAGAACAAACTGGGGGAATCCCTGTTTGAGAAGCGAAACGCAAAAGCGGCCAATGCGGAACTGACCCCTTTCGGTAAACACTTTATGCCGCAGGCGAAAGAACTGATCGCCCATCATGACCGCATTGCGCAAGACATGACGTTGATGGCTAATCACAAAACCGGTCACCTGCGTCTGGCGTCCGTGCCCTCTATTGCGAGCCGTATGTTGCCGGAGATCCTTTCCAAATTTATCGAGAACGCCCCTGACCTGCATATCAGCTTCTATGACGATAATGCGGGTGCCGTCCTCAATATGGTGGAAAACCAGCAGGTGGATTTTGGTATCGCCAGTTTGTGGCACGCGCATGAGCACAGCGACAAAACCTTTACACCGATATGGGAAGACCAGATTGGCGTGGTATGCCGTGTTGATCATCCGTTGGCGCGTCGCAAAACATTGCATTGGGAAACACTGCGCGAACACCGCCTGATCAGTAACGGTACGTCTCGCCTGTTGCAGGATACCGAAGCGGAACCTTTGCTGGGCGATTCGCAGTTTTATATCTCCAACATGATCTCGCTCGTCGCGATGCTGGAAGCGGGTATGGGTATCACCACCCTGCCGTGGTTTGCGTTTCCTGAAGAAAGCACCAAGCTGAAGTTCATCCCGCTGACCTCTCCTAGCGTGATCCGGCAGATCGGTATCGTGCAGATGAGTAACAAATCGCTCACACCCGCAGCGGACTCATTGGTGAAGTTTATTTTGGAGCACGCTCAACAGTCGGAGCAAGCCGATTGATTTGACCGATAGATGTTGGGAATCGCGTTGCTCGTCCCAACCTACACAGTCCCAATCTCCAGAACTCCCGTAGGTTGATGAGATGGTCTCCTCCCATCCTACGGCGTCACAATGCGCCAAGATAGAAGTATAAATATCACTATCTGATGGATGCATAGGAGGAGACCATGATTAAGCCTAGTGTGATTGGAC
>NZ_JBFGYC010000215.1:0-6226 GCF_041587635.1 Pontibacterium sp.
ATGCGGGCTGCGTCATCGCGCATTGCGCCGTCGATCAGGTGGCCAATCATAGTCATAATGTTTCCTCGAGCTTTCTTATTGTGTGCCGGCCTCTATTCGCAAGCAGAGACCGGCAGGCTGACGGTGATGCGTCAGTACGTTATTTAATTAATCCAGTTCGTTGATGGAGTCGCCCAGCGCATTGATCAGGCTGTCGATCTCTTCAATCTCAACGGTAAACGGCAGACCCAGCTGAATGGTGTCGCCGCCATAACGAACATAGAAACCTTTCTCCCAACACTTCATCGCAATCTGATAGGGACGCAGTGCCGGCTCACCCGGTGCAGCTTCGATGCTCAAAGCACCGGCCAGACCGTAGTTACGAATATCCGATACGTATTTCGTACCTTTCAGGCTGTGCAACATCTCCTGGAACTGTGGCGATACCGCGTTCACACGCTCGATCAGCTTGTCGTTCTCCAGAATATCCAGCGATGCCAGACCCGCCGCACACGCAACCGGGTGCGCGGAATAGGTATAACCGTGAGGCAGTTCCAGCATGTAATCTGCGCCACCAGTTTCCATAAAGGTGTCGTAGATCTCCTGCTTGGCAATAACAGCACCCATCGGAATCACGCCGTTGGTCAGCTGTTTTGCTGTGGTCATCAGATCCGGTGTCACCCCAAACTCTTCTGCGCCGGTCCTAGAACCCACACGGCCAAAGGCAGTGATCACCTCATCAAAGATCAGCAGAATATTGTGCTTGTCGCACAGTTCTCGCAGACGCTTCAGATAACCCACCGGTGGCGGAATCACACCCGCAGAACCAGCCATTGGCTCTACGATCACTGCCGCGATATTTGAGGCATCGTGGGTGGCGATCAGATCTTCCAGATCATCCGCCAGATACGCGCCGGTTTCCGGCATACCCTGCACGAACTTATTCTCTGGCAACAGGGTGTGCGGCAGATGGATTGCATCGATGCCCGGGCCGTAAATCGCACGGTTAGGACCAATACCGCCCACACTGATACCGCCGTAGTTCACACCGTGATACCCCTTAGCGCGACCGATCAGGCGCGTTTTGCTGCCCTGACCTTTCTTGCGCCAGTACGCACGGGCAATCTTCAACGCAGTTTCAACCGATTCAGAACCGGAACCGGTGAAGAACACACGGTTTAAACCTTGCGGCATAAACTCCGTAATGCGGTGGGCCAATTCAAAAGATTTTGGGTGACCAAACTGGAACGCTGGTGAGTAATCCAGCTCTTTCACCTGTTTGCTAACCGCTTCGGTAATTTCCGGACGGCTGTGACCGGCACCACAGGTCCACAGACCACACAGGCCATCGAAAATCTTGCGACCGTCCGCTGCGGTATAGTAGTTACCCTCCGCAGAAACGATCATGCGTGGGTCTTGCTTAAAATCACGGTTGCCGGTGAATGGCATCCAGTGAGCATCTAACTGGTCTTGTGACAATCCGCATAAAGACAGGTCATCATTTTTATTATTCATCTGCCACCTCATAAGGTTTGTAGCTGTAAAGCGAGGATCAAGTACATGCGATCCATTATGGACAGACTGATAGGTTGTTAAATTCAAACGTATTGAACTTACCTTAAGCATTTACTTACGTAATGGTTTTTCAACGGACTCTCAGGGGGGAACACAAGCGCTAATACCACTAGTTTATGATCAATATTGACAATAAATAATACCTAGCAATAAACTATCAACACTGACAATAAAAAGTAGAGCCGTTTGATGAGATCGTTTTGGTTTACCGTAGGCGTGTTACTACTGGGCTGGGTTGCCTGGGATATTTATGCGGGTTACACGCTGCTGTGGGACTTCGTGTATCGTGACGTCCAGCCGGGTCTGTACTGGATCTGCGTAACGGTATGGGGAGTGCTGGGTATTAGCTGTTTCTTTTCATGGGGCGATTAGCCCGTACCGGTGAAAATCCAGCAACACGCCGCTGACCTGTTGCTGATAGATCGCTGAAGCCCAACATTGAATATCCCTTATCAAGGCTTCAATATCTGGCGTTTCAATGGGCATAGACGTTAAGCGCCCCACTGATCCTGAGTGAACATTGCCTGACGCACCGCCATCAATGCAGACGTCATCCGCATCGCCTGATCTATCGCGTCATCCGATTCACCCAGCTGCTGCAAACTGGATACGTGACTGCGGAAGCAGTTGTAACCACCGTTCACCATTGAGATTGCGATGCATGCATAGTGATAACCGATCTCATCATGCACCTGAATACTCTGAAAATCGCGCATATGCAGTACGTCCAGTGAACCGCCTGCATTCACTTGGGCGAAATTTCGGCTAAAGAAATACGGATTGGTCACCGCCATTCGGCTGAGTGCGAAACGCATATCTCGTTTTTCAGCATCCGATACAGCATCGGTTAATTGGACAGCAAAGCCCGTTAACGCGCTGTTCCTGGCAGCCATGACTGAGGACCAGACAACGTAGCGCTTACCGCTGGCCGTCAAGCTATCTTCGGACATCACCTGATTCAGAAACTGCGCCTGATCTTCGCTGCCTTCCAGAAACTGCATATCACCTATCGCTGCTGCCATCGCGCATCTCTCCGCTGAATTTCCGTCTTGAAAGCACAAAAGTGTACAGATCTGGACGCCCTGCTACCAAGAAATCTTGATTAAATCATGTGTGAGCTACACATCAATTTGCCCATTACGGGTAACAACTGCTAGATTGACCTGACGCATTCAATATCTATTCAGAATAAAACGGGTTTGATCGTTATTTGCCAGTTAACAAGAGATCGACTAAACCAAAGGGATGTTTGACAAATTAGATGATCATTCCTGAATCTGTATGATTTAGAAGAAGTATTGCGAGGGATTGTGGTGCTTTGGCGTTTACACCAAGAACATATTGGTACCGTCTAACAAGATTCACTCGAACAAAGTACGCTCTCCATTTTTAAATACGTGGCGCGCTTTATAGAACAGGCTGCATGTGATGATAGATACGCAAACTTGCCTCTCCAGAAACCTTCACCCGTCCATTGATATCAGTAAGTGGCAGCGCACTGTAGATCTGATGTCACAGCTCTTTGACTCAGCCTGCGGTACCATCGTGCAGTTTCGACAGCAGGAATTTAATGCAGTGGTTGCCAGCCTGAATGAAGGTAACTTTTTACAGCAGGATTCGTCATGGCCTTGGGAGATGAAAAGTTTTTGTCGGACCATTATAGAAACGGGCGAAGGCCTCTATGTGAAAGATGCACCCAATGAAGACAAATGGAAAGATGCAGACCCGGTAAAGGATGGCCCCGTGCGGTCCTACTTGGGTATGCCGATTACTTGGCCAGACGGCACGCTATTCGGCACGATTTGCGTAATCGATACAAAAAGCAGCGACTATCAACCCAATCAGATAGAGCTGCTGGAACAGTTTCGCGACATGATCGATGCTGACCTGCGCATGATGTTTGCGTATGAAGAGATCAAAACACTGGCGCTCACCGACGAAATGACCGGCGTCAGCAACCGGCGCGGCTTGAAAGTACTGGGAGCCCAGCGGATCAAAGATGCCAAACGCTTTGGCCTGAGTATCGGGATTGCTTACCTTGATATCGATAATTTAAAAGTGCTAAACGATGAACATGGACATCAGGCTGGTGATGTCTGTATCTCTACACTGGCACAAGCGATGAAAAACTGCTGTCGGGAAAACGATATCATCGCCCGCTTGGGAGGTGACGAATTTGTCGTGATGTTGCTGACAGATACACACGATCACCTTCAAGTACTCTGCCAACGCTTAGAAAACGAGTTTAATCGCCTAAGTTCAGAGAACGAGATCTTACGTGGCAGTGGTATCAGTTATGGATATTGCTGTCGCCACGGCAACCACCCGATTTCACTTGATACCCTGATCGAAGAAGCTGACCGGTCGATGTACAAACACAAAAAAGCGAAGAAACCTGAGCAATATGACACCGAAGCCCGCTAGGTTTCGTTCCATAACGAGTAAGGCCGCCTAACTAAATAGTTCAGCGGCCTTTTTATTGGCTCTCAGGCTGGCAACAGCAAACCCAATGTCAGTGGCAGAGTAAAGAACGCCAACACCGTTTGTACCGTAATGATCGACGCCATCGCCTGATGATTCCCCCCCAATTGGCGCGCCAGCACATAAGCAGAAGGCGCAGTGGGTACGGCCATAAAAATCACCACCACAATCGCTGTTAGACCTTCCAGCCCAAACCACTGACCAACCAATAAGGCCGCAATGGGTTTGGCGATAAACTGCACCACAGAAGTAAAGGCAATCATATCTGCGCTGCTTCGCAAATCACCCAGCCTCAACGCAGCCCCCACCGACAACAAAGCCATCGGCAGCGCCGATTTGCCCAGCATCGTCATCAGGTTATCAAACGCAGGAGTCAACCCTACGCCACTCAAATTAAGTGATAAGCCGATGAAACACCCGATGATCAGAGGATTAGTCACCAACTGATACGGCAGCTTGCGCCAGCCGCCATCACTGCGGTTTGCTACCGAAAAAGCCGACACACTTAAAATGTTCACCGATACAACAATCACAACCGTTGCCAAAGCACCGACCATCAAACCTTCATCGCCGAACAAATTATCCACCAGCGCCAATGCAATAAAGCTGTTAAAGCGCACACCGCCCTGAAACATCGAGGTAAAAGACGGCATATCCACAGGACGGATAAATGTTTGCCAGATCACGACCAACAGACTGGATAAGAGCAAAACAGATACGAGCGTCACAAGCACCTCGCCCCAGGCAAGACCCGATAACGGCTTGTTGGCCAGTGAGACCACCAGCAAACAGGGGGCGAACAGAAAATAGGTCAGTTTCTCTAACCCACTCCACACCGACTCCCCCACACCAAAATGCTGACGAGCCAGGTAACCGATCAGGACGGTCAGAATAATAGGAATTAACGCTTCGATAGCGACAGGCATGATGTTCTCCCAATGCAACTACCGCTTAGCTTACGCTGGGAGATACAACAAAAAAATTTATCTTTTTTGACTGATAACTTAAAAAATATTTATGAATCAAAGTTTAAGAAATTCGTCGATTAACACCTGAGCCAATGCCTTACGGCCGTGGTCACGCCGTTGATACAATCCGACATTGCGATGAATGACCGGATCGCCAAACGGCACCAGACAAAAACGCTCTCTCAAATACTCTAAACGATGGTTACCGACCGCCATGATTGTCAGCCCCAGCTTCTGTTCGACCATCATCAATGCAGCCTGTAAGGAATCCAGCTCCATCATCTCATCAGGCGCAATCCCCCGTCGGCGTAGCTCACTATCAATCATACTGCCGGCCCATGCACGAGGATCAAGCCGGATAAACGGGTAGCGCCTCAGCATCTCTGCATCCGACTGTACGGGGATATCTTTATGGGCAACGACGTAAAACGGCTCGCAATCTAATGTCGCCCATTCGTAATCCGGCGGGATATTGTGCTGGGGTTCAGTGATCAATACGGCGTCCAGCTCACCACTTTCAACCCGCTGTGCCAGATCGATCGACATACCACGCAGCACTTTGATCTTCAGCAGCGGATAACGGTCACGAAGTCGCGCCAGTACCGGGCCTAACACGCCCGTTTGTACGCTAAAAACAGCACCGAGCAACAACTCACCGTTAAACTGTCCTGCAGCACCCAAACCGTCACCCAACTGGTCGTACAGGGTGAGTATCTGTTCCGCCCGCTCCAACACCTTGCGACCATCATGGTTGAGCACCTGATTGCGTCCAACTCGATCAAACAAGCGTGTTCCTAACTGCTCTTCCAACTGGCGGATCTGGATACTCACCGCGGCCTGCGTCAGTCCCAGCTTATCACCCGCCGCCGCAAAGCTGCCCTGCTGCACAATGGCACACAACGTTTTTAATGCCTTAACCGACATTCACATACCCTCAAATTCGCTATCCTGATTGATCCGATCAGGTGTGAATCAATCTAGCACAGTCAGCGGTGCGTCGTGAAAGTCAGATCCATGGCGGCAGGATTGGAGCGATATGATGGTTTGTGTTGGATATCGCGTTGCTCAACCCAACCTACATCCAGGCATGCGGTCACGTAGGTTGATGAGATGGTCTCCTCCCGTCCTACGGCGTCACAATGCGCCAAGATAGAAGTATAAATATCACTATCTGATGGATGCATAGGAGGAGACCATGATTAAGCCTAGTGTGATTGGACTCG